>JAGNEZ010000119.1 GCA_018003015.1 Phycisphaerae bacterium
AGCTTCCGAACGTGTGCTACGCGCCGGCATGACCCATGTCCTCCTTGAAACCCCCAACTCCGGCCGTCTTCCATGACTGCCAGCCAGCATCATACCAAAAACGCCCGCCTAATGTGTCACGGACCCCCGAACGGTGGCTGGCGGTGCGCAACATGTTCGTCCGCGAAGACGGCGGTTACGACGGTTCGGCCCAGGCGCTTTGGCTGCTCCAGGCCATTCCCCGCGAATGGCTCAAGCCCGGCGACCGATTGAGCGCCAGTCGCATCCGCACCTGCTTCGGTGGCCAGGTCGACGTGAGCCTTGGCGTGGCTGACGACGGCGGGTCGGTGACGATCGAGGCCGTGCTCGGCAAAACGGCGATTCGCCCCAAGGAAATCCGCATGAGACTCCGCTCCGGCGACGGCTCGCCGCTCATCTCGGCGACGCTTCAAGGCGCCGCTGTGCCAGTGCAGAGGGGTGACACAATCCCCCTGCCAGCCGACGCCGAGGGCCCAATCAAGGTCGTCGGACGGTTCGAGTGACCGACCTTCAGACCGCTTCTCTCGTCGCTCTCATCGAAGGAAATGGGCCTCTGTGGGATAGGGGTTGCGACAAGGCACCTCCTGCTCACGGAGGACTGTGACCGCTACGACCCGCGGCGAAGGGGGCTTGGGATGGCTGAAGGCCCCATCGCCCATGCCTGCGATTTGTGTCAGAATGACGTGCTGGGGCGCCAATACTGTAGTGGACCTGTCGAAGCGGCGCGGCAGCCGGGCTTGTTTTCGGCCGAGAGGTCCGTGAGCATCCGCCAGATGCGCCAGGGAGGAACCATGGGTCGGATCCGCAGCGTAGCTTACCCAACGGGCTTTACGCTCATCGAGATCCTGGTCGTCGTCGCCATTATCGCCTTGCTGGTGTCGATTCTGCTGCCGTCCTATGCCAATGCCCGCCACCTGGCCCATTCGACCACCTGTGCGGCGAGCATCCGGCAACTCGGCGTCGGGATGCACACCTACCTGCAGCAGTACGGCACCTTCCCCGCCCACCAGGTCGTACTCGGCAGCCTGCGTATTCGCTGGTGGCAGGCCATGGCCCTTGAACTGAAGGGTTACACGGTCTCCTCCTGCCCGGCTGTGCCGGAGTGGGAACTCGGGCGAAACAACGCCTACGGCTACAACTACAAGTACCTCGGCAGCGGCCGCGAGAACCTGGTCGGGCCCACGGCACCGTACGAGCGCCACCCGGTCAAGTCCCTGCGTGCCCCGTCCCGCACGATCGCCTTTGGCGACAGCGACGGCACCGGTTGGAGGACGCAGCATCGCAACATCGGCAACGGCAACGACGTGGATATGCTCGGGAACCACGGGTATATCCTTGACCCGACCTACATCCCCCAATTCAGCCTGCAAACCAAGGACGAGAGTTACGCCTGGATGAAGTACCGGACCTACATCTCCACGCGGCATCTGGGCAAATCGAACTTGGTGTTTGCCGATGGCCACGCCGAACGGCTGGGGCCCAAGCAGGTCTATCGCAACAATAGGTACTGGAATGGACTGGGCGGTGAAGATCCTATTCGCGACGCTCACGTTGAGTACCGATTTCTCGACGGGGAATGGCGTTTCCCTGACTTGTAGAATCCGCTTTCAGGTTCGGGACCACCCTGGGTATCACCCTGCCCGAGTGCTTGCCCGCGGGGCGGATCGGGGGTGACGTGCGGTTGCAGCTCTGCGCTGCGGAGCAGATGGCCCCGGGACGGTCCAGGCCGATTCATCGATCCAGCAGATATGTGCAAACCGCGCTTTGGGGCGGCCAGAGCGATCTGGGGAGATGCCCGGTTGCGTGGGACCTTCCGGGCAAGCTGAACTTCTGTCACTGAAGCAATTGTGCAGCTTTTCTAATAACACTCAATTGCCTGGCTCCGTACGCCGGCTCAAGTCGTGCAAGCACACCCTTCAAGGGCCGACGGCGGCCTATCATCCCCTGACAAGTATCAAGGAGCGGTCATGGCCAAACGCCATTTTCTGCACCGGAAGCCCGACGCAGGGGCCAAGCGTAACACGATCGGCCAGCCAACCGTCTCAAGGCTGTTGGAGGCGCTTAAAGTCCAGGTCATCGACCGTTTTGTTCACATGAGTATGACTGAGGTGCAAGCCGTTGCCCTCGCCGTTTCCGAACCCAACGACGAAGATCCCGCTCCGAACCCTTCCCACCCGGCCTGTCGGGAGTTCGCCTCAAGCGATTACTGCCGGGAGTCCTGGCAACTGCATCTGGCCAAACTCAAACGCCGGTCCGAAACGCATTGGGGCACATGTCACCACGAGCGGCTCTGCGCGATGATCCCAATCATCTGCGAGAGCCGATGCCTGGCGGTGATCAAGCTCGCCGGCCCGGCCTCGCTCGACAGATCGGAATTCGAGCGAATCGTGGAGATCATGGAACTGCTGGTCCGGGACTTCTCCGTGTCACATTCTGCTTTTCTTAGGTGTGTGCCGGGCGGCATCATCACCGGAGAGGCTCTGGAAACGCCGGCTGGACCTGACCGCGGCGGTGAAGTTGCGCCCTTGCCGTCCCATCCACAGGTTGTTCGTGCCCTGGATTACATCGCGGCGCATCTATCCGACCCTCGCCTGTCTGTTGCCGGGGTTGCTTTGGAGCTGGACCTGTATCCGACCTATCTCAGTGAGTTGTTCGTTGAGCATATGGGGCAGCGCATGAGCCGTTTCATCGCCCGCCGGCGCGTCGAGTTGGCCAAGCGACTCCTGGCCACCACCGACTGGCAGGTCAAACGCATCGCACTCGAAACCGGTTACGCCAACCCCAACTGGTTCTGCCACGTCTTTGCCGTGCACACCGGCCTTACCCCCGGCCAGTACCGCTCAACGGCACATGCTCAGGACTCAGGCCCATCGGGTCGTTAACGCCCGGCGGCACGAGCTGCGTCCACCTCTCGGGCAGCTTTCTGCCTCTCGCGCCCGCCCCTGGCGATGACTGGGCAGGGCTCGTTCAAGTCGGCTCACAGCCCGGGCCATGCATCCACCGACGCGGATGGCTGCTTCAGGGCTCCTTGAGCGCAGGGTATCTCGGATGCCTTGTGACTATCTCGGATTGACACGGGTGTTGCGTCGCTCACCGTTCCGCACCGGCTAGGATGGGCGCAGACAGATGAGATCGCCCGGCTGGCTGCGTGGGCTGGCTCGGCAGGAAACGCGTCAATCGGCTCGGAGAACACGTCGACCACGAAGACGGAGGCCCGTCGCGCATTCTATGAGGTGCCGCATGAGCAAGTTGATGATATCGGTCGGTGCGATGTATCGCCGACGACATGGGGCGTCTGGGCCCTCGAACATATGGATCGTCCTGGTCCCGACGTTCTTGAGCCTGTGGTGTCTCGGCGGGGCCCAATGCGGCTCGACGCTGGAGACCGTCAAGCTCTCCGCCCTGGAAGTGGCGACGGTCAACACGCTCGACGACGACAACAACTACGACGCGGTTTACTGTACGGATCTGATTCCCTACGGGGCCTTTGAAGGGCTGGAGTTCGGAGCCGCCCGTGTGGGTTATGATCGCCACCATGACCCCGGTACCGAGCCTCTTCCCTGCTGGTGGTGGGTGTCATCAGTCGATCGCGGACTCGTCCGCTTTGACCTCGCGTTGCTCGGGGTGACGGGCGACCAGATTACCGATGCCACGCTGGAGTACGATCTGGAGACGACCTACTCGGTTGCGGGCACAGCCACGAACTGTCCCAACAGCATTCTCAGCTCGATCTGGATCGTCAATGAGCCCTGGTCCGACAAGTTCGATCTCGACGCCGAATTCCTCACCGACCCAAGCCCGTCGCCCAGTTGCGTCGATACACACCACTCTCTCAATGTCTCCTCGGTCGTGAGAGACTGGCTCAAGGGCGTTCGCCCCAACTACGGTTTCCTCTTCGTCGGTGGAGATGAGAGCCGGCCTTCAAATCAGCGTCGTGAGCACACGACGACACTGAGCCACATCGAACTCAAGGTGCTTGTTGCGACGCCAATCACGCCATGATCGCTGAACCGACCGTCAAGAGGGAGATGGCTCATCTGAGCTACACGACGGCGCATCGTCAGGTGTCTACGTCGGCTGGCGGATCATCGTCAAGGCGCCATTCGCGTGGGCGTGTGTCCGGCAAAGTTCTTACCTTTTTCTTCACCTGGCCGAGGGTGCTGGGAGGGGTGTTTCTGATCGAACGCGGACGCCCCTGCGTCGGGCCCGGCGATTGCTGTAAAGGAATGCTCAATAAGTGGTTGTGTAACTGCGGACCATGCTTTTCGGCACCCGGCAAACCGCGTCATCTGCCGCCGATTAAGCTGAGGTCCCAAAAAAATAAAGGACAAGAGCTATTGACATGGGTTTGCCGTCGGGTTAGTATACCCCATGAGCGGGTCTTCACGGCGCGCCCGACTGCAGTGGGAAGCCGCGGGTCTTCGCTCCAATGCGAGGGATAAGGAGACAACTCGGAAACGGGGTTCCCCTTCGACTCGCGTTCTTCTTGACCCCACCTGAGCATCTGGCGGTGGGAGGGTAGGCCCAAGAGGCATGTGGCCTGTTTGAGTGGAGGCATGATTCTGACGAGAGAGGACTAGCCGGTCGTGTCTCGGCCGGCGAGTCGAATCTGGCGGCGTGGGAAGCGTGGAGTTTTCTCGGCCGATTGAAACTGCGTGAGCGAGATGGAATACGGAGGCTGTAAGGAGGACGCACATGTCAGCGGGACTTTTTCGGAGAGTGGTGGTGGGCCTGGCGATTGCAGCGTTGGCTGCTCCAGCCATGGCCGCGTCCAACCTGCCCCAGGCGGTGACGGCTGCCGCGGACAGGCTGGTGGTTGTTCAGGACACTGGTGGCTCATGGGCCGGTGCGGAAGGGTACACCGGGCCCATGGTGGCGGGCTTGGTCAACGCCTATCTGCTCACTGGGACCGTGAGTTACTATGATGCGGCCAAGCGGGGCGGCGACTACATCCTTGCGTCCGCCGCGGAGGCTGGCTTCTACGGCGACGAGGCTTGGGGTCTGACCGTTCTGAGCCAGATGGAGGCCAATCCGACCAGCAACGCCTGGCGAACCGCGGTGGCCGATTTCTACGCCCGGGCCGCCACCGCTCCCGGCGGGACGGCGGCGTACATTGCCGACCTCAAGGCCGGCTACGCTGAAGACTCAGTGCCGGTCTTCTACCTCGCTCACCACGCCGTGGCTTCGGAGTACGTCGGTGCCACCGACAAAGCCGTGTGGCGACAGGCGGTCATTGACACCTTCGCGTATGTCAACGACCTCGACACCTATCCGGTGATGAGCCTGGGGACTGCGGTGTTTGCTCTGGCCCAGACGGGCAGCGGTCTTGATGCCACCGTGATACCGACTCCGCCCATTCCTGAGCGAGGGACGTATGCGGGCTACAGGCTTGATCAGCTGCCGGCCGTCCTTGCCGGTCACCAGGTGCCGGCCACCGCTCTGTACGGCTCGAGCTTCTTCGCCTGGTTCGACCATAGCCAGAGCCCTGCAGCCGGCTACACCGAAGACACGGTCTACGGAACGCTCGGCCTGATGGCCGCGACGGGGACCGGGAGCTGGGACTACACGACCCAGATCCAGGCCGCTCGCCGCGTTCTGGCTAACGGCGACCGCTACGGAGCTGTTACCCCGGACTTTGGTGTCCTGGCGAATGGCGTGACCCGCGAGCACGTCTGGAACAACTCGTTCGTCAATGACGCGTTTGCCGGCGAAGTACTGATCGTCCTGAATATCGAGCCGGCAGTCCAGTTCGTCTCCGCCGTGTCGCGGAAGACCCACGGAACGATGGGCACCTTCGATATCGACCTGATGGCTCCGATGGGCGGCTTTGATGTGGCCGTCGAGTGCCGCAAGAATGGTCCCACCAAGGTGCTGGTGACCTTCGACGAGCTGATCGTCGGTAGTGGGCCAGGCGGAGTCGCCGTGCCTGTCGACGTTGCGGTCGTTGATTCCGCGGGCAGCATCATCACCGTGAGCGCCGTGTCCATCGTCAACGATGAGCTGACCATCGACATGAGCGGCGCGGCCAATGCCTCGCGGGTCAAGATCATGTTCCCGGGTATCACCGGCATATCGGGCAGCGTCTGCACCGGATCTATCTGTCTGGTTGCTTTCCTCGGCGATGTCAACGGTGACGGTAGGGTCAACGTGCAGGACATGACGCCGGTTCGGAATAATACGGGCGAGGTGCCGCTCGTTCACCATCGTTGCGATGCCAACACTGACGGACGCATCAACACTCTGGACATGACCGCGGTCCGAAACAACGTCGGGCTGATCGTTCCTCCGGGTGGATGCTGATCTGGCGGTGCAATGAATACGCGAGTGAAAGGAACCAAGGAAAGAGGGAACACAAATGACCACGATGATTAGATGGAGCGACCGGCCACGCATGGTGACCCACTTTGGGGCACTGCTGGCGGCGGTTTGCCTGTTGTCTTGGACGGCTTGGGCTGAGGCTGCGGTTTCCAAACGTGCCCGGGGCGTGGCTCTGGGGACTGCGGCCGCCGAGAGTGCGCTCAGCTTTGACCCCTTCGCTCCTGCAGGGACGTACACCTCGGGGGCGAGTCTGAACACCGCTGCAGGCCTCCAGCCTTCCTTGGCTGGCCTGTCTACCGATCAGCCGGTGGCCGACACCGGTGCTGCGGGCACCAAGGCGGGGCGTGACATGCTCGCCGCGGGGCCGGGCGCACGCTATCGTCCGCCGATCCGAGTGCCTTACCGGCCGCCGCTGCGTAGCCCGTGGCGACCGCCATTGGTCTAGAGCCGGGTGGCGTGCGGTCAAGCATGACACGCCTCTCGGATCGAAAGTGGGAAGGGCTACTCTGTCTCCCATGAAGAATGAGTAGTCTCGGATCGAACGTGTAGGCGGAAGTCGTGGGGGCCTCGTTTGGGTCGGGGCCCCGGTGGCCGGATGCGATCTCTTGACATCGGACTGAAGGCCCTGGGGGAGAAGCTAGGGAGGTTCAACAGGACTTGGAGAGACTGGCGCACGGATGACGTGGTCTCCTACCAAGCGGCCAGGTGCTGATGGCGCTTGGACTGGCGAGGCGGAGAATGGCAATCTTTGTGGCAGTTCTTCTGGTTGCAGCCGTCGTGAGTACGCTCACGACGGCTGCGGTCATTCGTACCGCCAAAGCCTTCGACCTGTTTGACCTGCCCGGGATCCGCAAGCTTCATCATGGGGCCACGCCTCGACTCGGGGGCGTGGCCATCGCGGTGGCATGCACCGCGGGTGTCGTTCCGTTCCTTGCCGGGCACGGCGCTCTGCCGGCCATCCTCGCCTACGGAACCGCCATCGCCGATTCCTTCGCCACCGTGGGTCGTCCCCTTGTCGCCCTGTTTTCTGCCAGTGTTTTCATCTTCCTAGTGGGTCTGGTTGACGATGTCTGCGGCCTGCGGGCCCGGACCAAGCTGGCCGCCCAATTGGTCGCGGGCCTGTTTCTCTGCGGATTCGGCGTGCGGCTGGAGCAGATCTCGCTCAGCCCATCCTTGACCATCGAGCTCGGCTGGCTGTCCTGGCCGCTGAGCCTCCTCTGGATCGTCGGGGTCACCAACGCCCTCAACCTGATCGATGGGCTGGACGGCTTGGCCGGAGGCATCGCCGCGGTCGCCTGCCTGGTCACCGCCGTGGTGGCGGTGCATGTCGGCCAGTGGATCACGGTGCTTCTCCTGCTGAGCTTGCTGGGTGGAGTCGGCGGCTTCCTGGTGTACAACGCCCACCCGGCGAGGATCTTCATGGGCGACGGCGGAAGCCTCTTTCTAGGGTTCATGCTTGCCGGCTCGGCCGTGATCATCGCGTCCGCTCACGAGGGGGCCACGCTGGCGGCGTTCCTGCCCACCGCCCTGGCCTTGGGTGTTCCCATCCTTGACACGCTGTGCAGCATGTTGAGGCGAATCCTGAGTCGGCGGTCCCTCTTTGCCCCGGATCGGAATCATATTCACCATCGGCTTGTGGATTTGGGCCTGTCCCAGCGGAAAGTGGTGATCGTCCTTCACTCCGTCACGGTCATTGCGGGCGGGCTGGGGATGTTCCTGCTGCTCAGCCACGAAGCCGAGGTGCTGTTCGTGGCCCTCGGCGTGCTGCTGTTGCTCGGCGTGTTCTTCCGTGCGGTCGGCTCGATCCGCCTTCGCGAGAGCATGGCCGTCCTGAACAGCAACATGGCCATCGCTCGGCAGTTCAAGGAGGATCGCCGCGACTTCGAGGATGCTCAATTGCACGTCTGCGCCGCCCGGACGTTTGATCAATGGTGGCAGGCCCTGGCCGAAGTCGCCCGGTCCCTGCATTGCCCGTGGATCGCCCTGGACATCGCCAGCCGCGACGGTACGGCCAGCACGCTCGTCTGGCGGCATCCGGAGTATGACCCAAGCTGCGGCGGCCATGCCCTGACGGCCACCATCCCGGTCCGCGATCGGCGGACGGGTCCGCCACTCAAGCTTCAGGTCGTGACCGAGGTTGAGGAATCCCTGGAGGTGACCGGGCGGAGAATCATGCTGTTCAGCCAACTGCTGGACGCTCACGGCCTGGCCTCGCTGCCCGAGGAGAGCAGGCACCCGGTCCGCACCGCACCCGTACCTTCCTTGCGCCCGACGAGTTTGACGGGGCCCGGCAGAAAGGCGGCTAGCCGGGCATGACCAGCAGGTTCTTTCGGATCAACACCAACCTTCGAGCGATGCCCCTGTTCAGCCACGGGGCGGGGCTTCTACTGCTGATTCTGTGCACGCTGCCTTGGCTCATGGGCCAGGGCTGCGTTCCCGCCGTCCCACCGACCACCAACCACAGCCCCGCGGCCGACGCCGGCTCATCGCGAACCGTCGCTGCAGAAGCACCGGTGATCCTCAACGGGAGTAGTTCATCCGATCCGGATGGCGACACGCTGAGTTACGCATGGCAGCAGACCAGCGGTGCCTCCGTTACGCTGATCGGGTCTCTCACCGCGACCCCCAGCTTCACAGCCCCCGCAACCAGCGACCCCATTATCCTCACCTTCACCCTGACCGTGACCGATGGGGGGGGGCTGAGCGACACGGCCACTGTCCAGATCACCGTCAATCGAGCCGACCTGGTTCCTCCAGACGCCGACGGTGACGGTGAACCCGACAGCACCGACCTCTGCCCCAACGACGGGGCCAAAGTCGAGCCGGGGGCGTGCGGATGCGGCGTCTCGGACGGTGACACCGACCACGACGGCACCTCCGATTGCACCGATGGCTGCCCCAGCGATCCGGCCAAGATCGCACCGGGCACATGCGGCTGCAACGTGGCCGAGACCGACACCGACGGCGACGGCACTCCCGACTGCCACGACGACTGTCCCAGCGATCTCAACAAAACCGCCCCCGGCAGCTGCGGGTGTGGCGTTGTCGACACACCCGGGTGCGGCACTCCGACCCCTGACACGCTGACTCTCGATCTGGGCGGGGGAGTGACCCTGGAGCTGGTCAAGATCCCAGCCGGGACATTTGTCATGGGCGACGACACGACCACGGATCCCTGGCTTGCCCAGGTCGCCCGACCTGCCCATGGTGTCACTATCTCCGAGGCCTTCTACCTGGGTAAGTACGAGGTGACCCAGCGGCAGTGGGAGGCGGTCATGGGCGATAATCCCGCCTGGTTCGCCACCAGCGAGGGTCTCCCCGTCGAGCACGTGTCCTGGGAGGACTGCCAAACCTTCTGCCAGACCCTTTCTGGGCGGGTGGGCCGCACCATCGAGTTGCCCACCGAGGCCCAGTGGGAGTACGCCTGCCGGGGGGGCACCAGTACCTTCTATTCCTTCGGTAATTCCTCCGATCAGCTGGCAAATCATGCCTGGTTTTGGGATAATGCAGATTCGCAGACTCACGCCGTCGGCG
>JAGNEZ010000120.1 GCA_018003015.1 Phycisphaerae bacterium
GACCGCACCCTGCCGTCAGCACGGTGACAAATGCGAGCCAAGCCATGCGGGTCTCACTTCTCACTGCTCACGTCTCACTTCGCGTGACGAAGGCAGGGCCGTCGGCACGCTTCAGAAGCTGTAGGTCACGCCCGTCAGAAAGAAGGTCCTCGTCGTCTGGTCGCTGAACGCCTGTCCGGGGAAGAACGTTCCCAGGCGAATCGTCCACGCCAGGTCGGAGGTGATTCGCCAGTTCGCGAAGTAGTCCATCTCCCAGCCGAGATACCCCGACTCCTCGTTCGCGGTTTCATCCGAGACGGCGGCGTGGGCGCGGTTCTTGGCATAGAGAAACCAGTCGGTGCCGCATTCCAGGTCACGCAGACACTCGATCTTCTCCAACGGCTTGAAAGCCGAACCGGCTCGCCAGATGTGGACGTTACTCAGCCGTGGACCGAAGGCGAGCCCGGTGTCACGATAGCCGAAGCCCACGAAGCTGGTGTCCCTGCCGGCCGTGTTGCCCCCTTCGACGTCGGTGGGACTCAGTCGTCGATCTGCGTCGCCGCTGGCAAACATGTACTCGCCAATGAACCGCGGCTGCAGCGGCCAGTGGGGGAGGTACTCGAGGGACTGGTCGAAGGCCCAGGCGCAGATATTCCGCCGGGTCGGCGGCCAGCGGTCCATGTAGCTCCGGCCGCCCTCGAACACCCACTCTGATCCGTATCGCAGGTCCCTGGCCAGCTCACCGGTCGAGCCGATGCCCAGGTAGTAAGAGTCGTAATCGTGGTTGCGGAAGAAATCCGGTGCCCGTTGCCCTCGGAGATCCTCGTTCCACAGGGCATAGAAGAAGGGCTGATGCTTGTCCATGCCGAGGTACTTGGCCTGCAGGCCGTAGAAATTGCGGTGCATGCTGCCGTACTTCGGTCGGCTGAGGTCGAAATCGTCGACGCTGCGGATGCTGGTGCCGATCAAGCTGGTCAGTTCGACCTTCTCGACCTCGAGCTTGATCTGGACGTGGTCCATCGGCAGGGATAGAGCATAGCCGGTGCCGAACTCGACCAGATCGCGGCCGGCCTTCACATTCAGGTCCCAGTCGAGCCGGTTCCCGCCGCAGGCCTTGGCCGCCTTCCGCAAGTCAAACTGATAGAAGCCCCGGTCGAGATTCGGTCCGACGACGTCGTCCTCATTGCCGTCATACGAGTCGCCGTGGTTCCAATCTTCAAACAACAGTTTGCCGCGGAGATAGAACTCGTGAGCTCCTTGGTCGATGCTGGCCGACGTCCACCCGCGGATGTCGTGCCGGCGGAAGGTTCGCGAGGAGTTGACGCCGTCGTCGAACTGGAAGAGGTGGAAGCTGTACCAGCCGCCCCAGTCCATGTCGAACTTCTGGTCGGTCGGCAATTCCTTGTCCAGGGCGGCACGGACCTCGTCCTCGAGGGCTCGTTGCTGGTTGAGAAACGCCGAGCTGCCCTGTTGCCCCTCGACGGAAACGGTCGTGAGCAGGCAACTCAGCGACAGGGCCAGGGACCGGCCGAGCCACGCAAGCCAGGGATCGCGAGACTCGCCACCGGCAGCTCTGTCGCCACGAGAATGTCGGGCACAAGCCAACATAGAGTCCTGCAGTGCGCCTGCCCCATCCAGTCTCCCGCCGCGCCGACGCCGCTTGACCTGGGGGCCACGAAAGTGCGTGTGTTATGATGGTCGTTTTCCGCCCACCACGCAAGAGTGAAGCCGTGGAATTTCGATCCCGGGGGGCCAACTTTTCGGACCCGCGTGCGTATAATCAAATGACGAGGCTTGACAGCGGCAGAGTGGCAAACAAGCGTCAACACCGGCTTCTTTCCCCTCCGGAAAGCACCGGGTCAGCCCCTAGGGCTCCCGGTGCTTTCTTTGTATGCCCCCGTGGTCGATCAGGACCGACCTTTCGCGACCGAGTTCGGCCACCGATGACTGCAACATACTGCCATTGTGCGGGTTACGATTCGTCCGGCGGTACCGATGCCCCCGCGGTGGCAGTAGCCTTCCGGGCGGGCGGATGGATGGTCACCGGGATGGTCGTTTCCAGGAAGTACACTCCTGGACGACCCTCAGCCTCATCAAAGTAGGCCGCCTGTAATTCCCCGAGCATCGTTTCCAGCGGGCCGATGGCGGCTGGAGCGGTGTCTGTCCTGAGCCGCTGCAGCCATCGCTTGCCGATCTGGCACTGGACCAGGGCGGCCAGTCGCTGCGGAGGGGCGGCAGCGTTCGAGGTGTCCCCCTTGAACCAGACACGGCACTGTCGGCGAATCTCGATCGTCAGTGCTGTGGCTGCGGTGAACTGCCCGGCGTCGCTTAGCAGTCGACAGCGAAGCAGGCGAGCCAGGAAGTCGTATCCCGGCTTGGACGGCGGCGTCAGCGGTTCCGGCAGTCCGCTCTTGGCCCGCTCGGTTCGTCCAGCCATCTGCCAGGCGAAGGCTTGCCAGAGGAGGGCGCCGGCGGCCAGATCCTCGTCCGTCGACTCGCGTGCCGCCGCCAGGCCCCGGGCGACGCGGCCCCAGGCCGCCTGGCGAGCTTTCTCGTCTGTCTCGGTCATTCGGCCTGCGGCCAGCAGGGTGGCAAAAGGTTCTATGGTGGCGGCCGTCGTCTCCAGGCGAGAGGCTCGATCGTTCAAACCGCCCTCCGGACGGCTGGTAGGCTTGCTGACCGCCTCTAGTTCCTTCCGTGCCTGGTCCACATGTCTGCGCGCCGAAGCCGCTGAATCGGCCAGGAGGGCCAGGTCCTTGTCGTCGGCCAGGCCGACCAGCCACCGTGTGGCCGCGTGGCTGGTCGGGACCGCCAGCAGCCAGTTCGCGATCGCCAGATGGGTGGCCGCCCGATCAAGGGGCGCCTCAACCTCATCAGACAGCCGCTTCATGGCCGCCAGTTGTGCCGCGTGTCCCGCGCTCCAGGTGGGCGGATCGGCCATGGCCGCCGTGAGATTGAGCGTGAATGCCGGGGCAGGCCGCGTCGCGGCCAGAGGCGTCTTGCGTTCGCCGCTCGCCGGCGCGCTCTCCGCGGCCCCCACGCCCGGTGCAGCCCAGGTCACCAGCAACCAGGACGACAGAATGAGCCCTTGCCCGTTTCGCATGCCCATACCATATCACAAACCACCGCCCAGCTCACTATTTGACGCTCTCTGCTGTCGTCCATACACTCCGAGGGCGTACGGCCGGCATTCGGAGCCGTGCGTGCATGGAGGACGACCGCCGAAGCAGGCATCGCTGGTTACGCATGAGCTCACCCGCCTATGCCGAGATCCCTGTTCGCGTCCCCGCCCGGTCGCGACCCTCATGGCCAGTGCGCGTGGTCCGGTCGAGAACCTTCGCATGGGTCGTTTCGATCGCCCTTCATGCCGGGTTGTTCTACGGGTTCTACAGCATCGCCATGCGAGAGGCCGCCCCGATCCGGCGGATCATCATTCCCGAGGCCCAATTGACGGGTAGCCCCAGTCCCCAGCAGCCTATCCAGAACGTACCCCTCAAGCTGACCCAGCAGCAGAGCCCTTCAATCATGGATCGCCAAGCGGCACCAGAGACGCCCCCCGTTGCGGTTGTGAGCCTCGGCGAGATACCCACCTTCACCGTCCCGACCGACAATCGCCCGGAGATCAGCGGGGCGAGCTTGCCCGGAGAGGCGATCGGCTTGGCCGGCTCCGCGGGTCCGGCTGGATCGATGGCCCCGGCCAGCGGTCTCTTCGGCCAGGCGGGCAATGCCTACAAGGTCGTCTACGTAGCCGATTTCTCCGAGTCGGTGTATCGCTTCCGGGCGGAGATCTGCGCGGAGATCCAGAACTCGCTGGAGACGCTCGTTCCCACTCAGAAGTTTCACATCGTCTTTGCCAAGCCCGGCGGCGACATCACCGAGTTCGGAACCGGTCGGCTGGTCCCCGCGATCCGCAAGTACAAGAAGGACGCACTCGCCTTCCTGGAGACATCCAAGGACCGACCCAAGCGGGGAAGTGCCGATCCGATTGAGGCGTTCCGACGGGCCTTCAGGGTGAATCCGGAACTCATCTACTTCATTGCGGATGGTGACTACCGCAACATCGAGGAAGAACTGGAACGGACTCTGGATCAGCTCAACAAGAACCGTGCGGTGGCGATCACCACCCTCGGCTTTGATCCGGCGCCTCGGTGCAGCGGCTTGATGGAACGGATTGCCAAGAACCACGGAGGGCATTTCCGAATCGTGCCTCTGGCAACGCGGTGAGAGGGTGTTCGCGCAAGTGTCCAGATTTCGTGTTTCCTTGTGTGCCGGAGGGTGCCTGATCGGTCTCTTCGTCGCGGCATCCGTCGCCCAGGCCGATATCGTCAACCTGCACGGACAGCCCATGGTGGTGAACGTGCGGGTTACCGCAGTCAGGGCCGGGAAGATCGTGTATCGTCTGTCGAGCGGCCGGGAAGTCGAGCAGCCGCTCGAGCAAGTGACCTACCTGCAGATCGCCGGCTGGGATGCATTCAACCGGGCAGAGAAGCAACAACAGGACGGCGCCTTCCGACAGGCGGCGGAAGACTACGGGAGGCTGCTCGCCAAGACTCCGGCTCAGGCCGGCGAGTCCCTGGATCGCGCCCTACTGGTTCGCTGCCGACTGATCAGGGTGTACGACATGGACGGCCAGTTCGACCATGCCGTAGCCCACTATGTGGCCGTGCTCGAGAGGATGCCGGAAATCCTCGAGACTCTCAGACCCACCCGAGTGCCGGTCACGGATTCGACCGTCATGCCTGCGGCCTTCGCAGCGGTCGATGCGGCCATCGAGAGGTCTCGCGGTACGGCGGCAGGCGAGTCGTTACTCCGGTGGCGGTCAACCTGGCCCGGGCAGAAGCGACCTTTGGCTTCGAGTGTCAAGCCGCCGAGTTCAGCGCCGCCTCCCGCCCCGGCGCCCGTGCCGATCCGCGTGCCAGCCAGTGTGCCGGCCCCCGTCACGCCCCGTGCGCCAGCCACCGCCCCGGTTCGCGTACCAGCCACCGTACCGGCTCGTGTTCCAGCCACTGCACCGGCCCCGGTCCCGGCCCGCCTGCCGGCTACCGCGCCGGTTCCCGCCCCGGCCCGCGTTCCGGCTACCGCGCCGGCTCCCGTACCGGCTCGTGTTCCAGCCACTGCACCGGCCCCGGTCCCGGCCCGCGTGCCCATCACGGCCCCCGCCTCGGTACCAGCCCGTGTTCCGACCTCCGCCCCGGCCCGCGTGCCCGCTGCCGCGCCGGCTCCCGTACCGGCTCGCGTACCAGCCACCGTACCGGCTCGTGTTTCAGCCACTGCACCGGCCCCGGTCCCGGCCCGCGTGCCCATCACGGCCCCCGCCTCGGTACCAGCCCGTGTTCCGACCTCCGCCCCGGCCCGCGTTCCGGCTACCGCGCCGGCGCCCGTACCGGCTCGCGTACCAGCCACCATACCAGCTCGTGTGCCAGCTACGGCGCCGGCGGCGGCTGGTCCCGGGCAGGTCGTGAAGACGCCGCTGGCGGAGATCGAGTCTCTGGTCAACAGCGGCAAGGGCGATGAGGCTCTGGTTCGGCTTGCCGCCTTGCGGAACAGGCCAGCCGGGCCGGTCCAGGCGGAACTGTTCTACTGGGAGGGTCGGGCCTACCTGCTCAAGAGTGATCAGGAGACCGGTGGCGCAGCCCAGCAGAATGCCCGGCGGGCCGGGCTGGCGTTTATGCGGGTCGTGGTTCACTTCCCGACGAGCCGCCTGGCCCCGGAGTGTCTGTATCGTTGTGCAGAGATCCGCAGGGCGGCGGGTGATTCCGACTCGGCCGCGGACATCTATTCAGAGCTCCTGCGCAGCTATCCAAACGCGGCGCCTTGGTCCGACCGAGCCCGGCGGGCGGTGAAGCGGTAGGAGCCTCCCAAGGGCGGCACAGTCAGGAGACGATCCCATGGCGATCCGGATCGGAGTGGTGGGTGGCGGCATCTTCGGCGAAATGCACCTTCAGACTTTCTCGCAGTGTCAGCGCGGGGGACGGTGCGAACTGGTATCCCTGGCCGACCTGAACGAGGACCTGCTGGCCAAACGCCGCGAGCAGTACGGGGTGAGGACTTACCGGGACTATCGCGAGATGCTCGCCAGGGAGCACCTCGACGGCGTCTCCGTGGTCACGCCGGACCCGACGCATCTGCCGATCGTTCTGGCCGCCCTCGAGGCCGGCTGTCACGTCCTGGTCGAGAAGCCGATGGACGTCACCGTCGAAGGCTGCAGGGAGATGATCGCCGCGGCCCGCAAGGCCGAACGATTGCTCGAGGTCGACTTTCACAAGCGTTACGACCCGTATCACATGGCCCTCCGCGAGTCGATCGAGACCGGCAAACTGGGCAAGCCCCTTTACGGCTACGCCTGGATGGAGGATCGCGTCGAGGTGCCCCGCGACTGGTGGCCGAACTGGGCGTGCAAGTCCTCGCCCGCCTGGTTTCTGGGCGCCCACTTCGTCGACCTGTTTCGCTGGTTCATCGGTGGCAAGAAGGGCCGTCGGGTCTACGCGACCGGCGTCAAGAACAAGCTCAAGTCGCTGGGCGTGGACACCTTCGACTGTGTGCAGGCCAAGATCGATTTCGAGGACGAGGTCAGCTTCACGTTGGATACGTCCTGGGTGCTGCCCAGCGGCTTCGAGGCCATCGTTAACCAGGGCATCCGGGTGATCGGCACCGAGGGCATCCTGGAGGTCGATTCCCAGGACCGCGGTGCCGAAGGGTGCCTCAAAGACCGCGCCCACGAGACGCTCAATCTCGGTTTCAGGCTCTATTCCAGGGACAAGTGGGGCAACCCGCGTTACAGCGGCTACGGCTTCGAGTCCATCGCCGACCTAGTCGAGAACATCGCGTTCCTCAAGTGCGGCGGCAAACTCGCGGACCTCCAGGGCAAGTACCCCGACGGCCAGGACGGCCTGGAGACCACACGCATCCTCTGCGGTATCCACCAGAGCATCGCGACCGGCAAGCTGGTGGAACTGGGGCTGAACTGACGACGGCTAGTCAGAGCTACGGCAGACCACAAGCAGACCGCATTGAATCCAGCTGAAAACCCAGGTTGCCGAAAGCCATGAGGGCGGGTCATGACGACGGAGTCGCGAGCGGATCACCCGCTCGTGGTAGCCTTCGATTTCAGCCGTTCGCGAGCCCTCAGTTCACCTTGCGCTCGCCCAGCCGGTGATCGAGCATCATCAGCAGATGCCGCTTGTCGCCAAGGGCTTCGAGCTGCCGAATGATGTCCTCGGCATTCTTCTCCTCCTCGACCTGTTCGTTGATGAACCACTGCAGGTGCGACTGGGTCGCGTAGTCCTTCTCCGCCATGGCCAGCTCGTAGAGAGCGTGAATGGCCGCGGTTACTTTGCGTTCGTGGGCCAGAACGGTCTTGAAGACTTCCAGCGGGGAGCCGAACTCCGGGGCCGGCTTGGCTATGGTGTTAAGCGTGACTCGTCCGCCGCGGTCGGCCAGGTAGTTGAACAGCTTCATTCCGTGGCTGGTTTCTTCCTGGTACTGAGCTTTCATCCAGTGGGCGAACCCCGGCAGATTGTCGGCCTCAAACTGGGCGCCCATGGCCAAGTAAAGATAAGCCGAACTGAGCTCGAAGTTGACTTGCTCGCTGAGTGCCTTCGCCATCTTGTCGGTGATCATGTGGTATTCTCCCTTTCGCAGTAAGAGACACTGCAGGTAGTCTGTCCTGCAAACGTGGCATTATAGGCGTCTACCCACGACTTGGCAGGGGGTTGGCGGAAATGTCCCGCTTGCGGGGCATGACCCCGGTGGTTTGGTTCGGCTCAGACGCGGCCGTAGAATGGGCATCGCCGACGGCTATTCTGCCGGCGGCCAGGGGGTCTGTCGGTTGTGTTCTTCGCGGGAGGAGCCCATGGGTACGACGCGACGTCAGTTCATCGCCGGAGCCTGTGCCGCCGGGGCCGCGGCCCTGCTGCCCGGCCGTCGATCGAGGTTGCTCGCCGCTCCGGCCGGCGAAACGACGACCAGACCGTTCACGTTCGTCCATCTGACCGATATGCACGTGACCACCAGGCGGCAGGGACACGAAGGCTACCGGAAATGCATCGAGTCCATCCGTGCCCTGGGGCCTAGACCGGATTTCGTTCTGACCGGCGGCGACTTGGCTTTCGACGGCAACTACACCGAGAAGGCGGTGTTCATTGAGCAGATCCGGCTTTACCGGGAGATCACCGCCTCGCTGGGCGTCCCATACTACAACTGCATGGGCAACCATGACGTTCTAGGCTGGTCTGCGCGGCGGAAAGTCAGCCTCGACGACCCCGGCCTCGGCAAAAAGCAGATCATGGATGCCCTCGGCTGGGAGAAGAGTTACTACAGCTTCGATCACCGCGGGTGGCACTTCGTCGTCCTGGACTGCATTCACCCGGTCCAGGGCAAGGACGGACCGACCTACGAGCCGCGCATCGGCCGGGAGCAGTTGGAGTGGCTGGGCCGTGATCTGGGAAAGGCGGTCGGCAAGCCGACCGTGGCCGTGACCCACATCGCGGCCTTCTGTAACCAGGGCCAAATAACCGGCGATCCGAATGCCAAAGCCATGGACGGGAGCATGGTGATCTGGGACACGAAGGACCTCCGCACCATCCTCGAACGCCACAAGGTCAAGGCTCTCCTCCAGGGACACAGCCATCGGGTGGAGGAGTACCACTTTAATGGCGTCTGGTACGTGACCAGCCCCGCGGCCAGCGGTGCCTGGTGGGCCGGTAGCTGGACCGGTTCCGAGCCCGGTTACACGGTCTTCCGGTGCGAAGGCGACCGACTCACCTGGGAGTTCAGGTCCTTCGGTTGGGAACCTCGTTTGGATCCGAAGGACGATCTGGAGCGGAAGAAGATCGCCGAGCAGCAGGCGGCCGCGGAAGAGCAGGCCCGGCTGCTAAGCCTGGAGCGGGGCGGCTAGG
>JAGNEZ010000121.1 GCA_018003015.1 Phycisphaerae bacterium
CACATATCCTAGCCAGTGGTAGGCTTCTCTACAAGTCCATAGCCGCTCGGCACTTCGAGTTTTCTTACGTGGTGTTCATCGTCGCGGCACGGCGTGTGCTCTGATGTTCGGGGCGGCGCGGGTCTCGTCGGCGAGTTGAACGCCCCCCTTGTTGCGTCAAAGCCTACGGGCGGGAGCCAAATCACTGATTCTCTTACGAGCACAGATGCAGGTTCCGCCGGCCGTTCGTGAGCGGGTCGTTAAGTCGCTCCTTCGCCTGGTGGGTCCAACGCGAGCGATGAAGGGCTGCACGGCATGTGCGACGTACGTGGACGTCGAGGATGAGAACATCCTCGTATACGTCGAGGAGTGGGAAACGCAGGAGGCCCTCGTGGATCGCCTTCGGGCGGAAGATCTGAGAGTCCTGCTTTCGGTGATGGACCTCTCTTCTGAACGGCCCGTCGTACGGTTTGACACGATCATCGGAACGCAGGGGATGGAAGTCATCGCGGCGGCACGCGCCGCGGCGGCGCCCTGACGTGAAACATAACAGACACGGAGACAAGCACATGAAACCGAACCAGCGAATCTTCAGGTGCGGAGCGTTGGCCGTGGCCGTCATCGCAGCGGCCCTGCCGGCGTTCGCCCAGCAAGTTGCCGGGGTGCCGGTCTCGCCGGGCGCGGTTGAGTCCAAGCACCGATCCCATCTCCCCATGCCGAACACGGTTCGGCCCGGCCTCATTACCTATGACGCGAAGGACCCGGACAGCAAGTTCCCGCCGATCGAGCAGCTTCGCCCGCCCAAGGGGGCGCCCAACGTGCTAATCGTTCTGATCGACGATGCCGGGTTCGGATCCTCCAGCACCTTCGGCGGCCCGTGCCAGACGCCGGCCCTGGACCGTCTGGCGAACAGCGGCATCCGCTACACCCGCTTTCACACTGCGGCTCTCTGCTCGCCGACCCGCCAGGCGCTGCTTACCGGACGCAATCATCATTCCGTCGGCATGGGCGGCATTACCGAGACTGCTACCGGTGCGCCGGGCTACTGTTCGGTTCGGCCCAAATCTATGGCACCCTTGGCGGAGACGCTCAAGCTCAATGGCTACTCCACCGCACAGTTCGGGAAGTGCCACGAGATACCGGTCTGGCAAACGAGCCCGGCCGGTCCTTTCGACTCCTGGCCCACAGGTGGCGGCGGCTTTGAGTACTTCTACGGGTTCATCGGCGGCGAAGCGAACCAGTGGTATCCGACGCTCTACGAGGGCATCACGCCGGTGGAGTTGAAGAAGACGCCCGAGCGAGGTTATCACCTTCTGGCGGACATGACCGACAAGGCCGTCAAATGGATCGGCCAGCAGAAGGCACTGACGCCCGACAAGCCTTTCTTCATCTACTTCGCCCCAGGCGCTACCCATGCGCCGCACCATGTGCCCAAGGAGTGGGCCGACAGATACAAAGGCAAGTTCGATCAAGGCTGGGACAAGCTGCGTGAGGAGACTTTCGCCCGCCAGAAAGAACTCGGGGTCATCTCGGCCGACTGCCGGCTCACCCCGCGTCCCAAAGAGATTCCCGCGTGGGAGGAAATGCCGGCGGCCATGAAGCCCGTCCTCCGCCGCCAGATGGAAGTATACGCGGGGTTCCTGGAGTACACCGACCATTGCGTCGGCCAGATCGTGGACACGCTCAAGAAACTGAACATTCTCGAGGATACGCTCATTTACTACATCGTTGGCGATAACGGCGCCTCGGCCGAAGGCACGCTGAATGGCGCGTACAACGAGATGGCAAACTTCAACGGCCTGGCCGCCCTGGAGACACCGGAGTTCCTCATGGAGCGGATCGACAAGCTCGGCGGGCCGGAGTCATATAACCACTACGCGGTAGGCTGGGCGCACGCCCTGGATACGCCATACCAGTGGACCAAGCAGGTCGCCTCTCACTGGGGTGGCACACGCAACGGCACCGTCGTGCACTGGCCCAGGGGTGTCAAAGCCAAGGGCGAGATTCGCTCACAGTTTACCCACGTGATTGACGTGGCCCCGACGGTCCTTGAGGCGGCCGGCCTCCCGCAGCCGCAGTCGGTGAACGGCATTCAGCAGGACCCGATCGAGGGGATCAGCATGCTCTACTCGTTCAACGACGCCAACGCCGCGGAGCGCCACGAGACGCAGTACTTCGAAATCTTCGGCAACCGCGGCATCTACCACAAGGGGTGGACCGCCGTAACCAAGCATCGGACTCCCTGGGTTCTCGTGGGCCAGAAGACCGTCCCCCTCGACGATGACGTCTGGGAACTGTACTCGGACAAGGACTGGAGTCAGGCGAACAATCTTGCCAGGCAGATGCCGGAGAAGCTCCACGCGTTGCAGCGCCTGTGGTTGATCGAGGCGACACGCTACAAGGTGCTGCCCATCGACGACAGGGTCACCGAGAAGATGAATCCTGACACCGCCGGCCGACCCGTACTGGTCAAAGGGAAGACCCAGCTCCTCTTCGGCGGCATGGGGCGTCTGTCGGAGAACTGCGTCCTCAGCATCAAGAACAAGTCGCACTCCGTCACCGCCGAGATCGAGGTGCCGGCGTCCGGAGCCGAGGGCGTGATCGTTGCCCAAGGCGCAAACATTGGTGGCTGGAGCCTCTACGCGAAGAACGGCAAGCTCAAGTACTGCTATAACGTGGCCGGCGTGAAGCACTTCTTCGTCGAGTCGGCAGACGCGCTTCCGGCGGGCGCCCACCAGGTGCGTATGGAGTTCGTTTACGCCGGCGGCGGCCTTGGCAAGGGCGGTAAGGTGACATTGTTCATGGACGGAAAGTCGGTTGGCAAAGGCGAGATTCCGATGACCCAAGCGATGGTCTTTTCCGCTGATGACGGGGCCGATGTCGGCGAGGACTCCGGCGCTCCGGTGTCCCCGGACTACGGCCCGGTGGGCAACCGCTTCAGCGGCGAAGTCAAGGGCGTGCTGCTCTCGATCACGGACGACCAGAACAACGCTGATCATCTCGTCAAGCCGGAGGACGCGATCAACGCCGCATTGGGACGGCAGTGAGCCTGCAGAGGAGAGGTTCTCGACGGGGGGACGGTCACCGCGCCGAGTGGCTGTCGTCCCGAGAGGCCGGACCAACACTGGAGACTTCGTGATGGTATCGCGCATCGGTGCAATCATGGTGGTGGCGTGTTGCGGCGGCATCGCATTCGGCCAGAGGGCGATGCCAGCCGACAACAAGAAGCCAGCCTCCGGCGACGAGGTCGCTCCAACGAGCCGACCAGCGGCGATGCCCTCGGTCATTCAGAAGCTGCCGGACTACACCGCGGACCTGGCGCACCGCAAGTATCTCACCGGCGACTGGGGCGGCGCCCGGACCAGGCTGGCGGAAAAGGGTCTTCTCTTCGATCTGGACGTAACCCAGATCCTGCAGGGCAATGCCCACGGCGGCAAGGACACGAATAACGCGTTCCGCTACTCGGGCTCCGCCGACTACTACTTCAAGCTGGACACCGCCCGGATGGGCTTGTGGCCGGGTGGCCTGTTCACGCTGCACGGCGAGACGAAGATCGCGGACAATATAAACCCGAAGGTCGGCTCGCTCATGCCGCCGAATTTCCAGGGCACGTTGCCTGTCCCGGGTGATCCGGGGACGACCACGCTCTCGGAGTTCTACCTCACCCAGGCACTCTCCGAGCAGTTCGTGATCATGGCCGGCAAGATCGATGGAACGTCGCTGCTGGATCAGAACGCGTTCGCCTCCAATCAGCGGACGCAGTTCATGAACACGGGGCTACGGATCAACCCAACCCTCTTCTATAGCGTGCCGTACACCACCATTGGCGCCCTGGCCGTGTGGCTCCCGACCAAGTGGCTGCAGATCAGCACGGCCGTGGCGGACAATGATCCCGACGGCGCGGCCACCATGACTGGTTTCAATACAGCCTTTCACGGGCGCGACTGGTACACGATCGGCCAGGAGTTCGATTTCACCGTCAAACCCTTCGGCAAGACCGGGCACCAGCGTCTGGGGTGGTTCTGGACGTCACGCGATTTCCCCGAGCTTGCGGGCGACGGCCGGATACAGTTCCCGACGGTCATCGGGCCGCGCTTGATTCCTCGGCAACTGCTGCCCCGCTGGGCGCGTGTGCTTCGACTGGGCAACCAGGTCTACAGCCTCGCCGACCTCGAGACATCCGCGGACACCTGGGGCCTCTTCTACAACTTCGATCAGTACTTGTTCACCGAAGCCGACGACCCTGAGCAGGGCGTGGGCATCTTCGGCCGGTTTGGCTACGGCGGCAATCCGAACATCTTCGAAGAGTTCTACAGCCTGGGCGTCAGCGGCAAGGGCTCGATCCCGACCCGCGACCGCGATACGTGGGGGGTCGGCTACTACCTCGCGAATATCAATGACGACATCGACACGGCATTCAGCTTGAACGCCGAGCAGGGCGTCGAGGTGTACTACAACATCGAGATCACGCCGTGGTGCCACCTCACGCCCGACGTTCAGTTCATCGTCGATCCAGTCAGCAGCCACACGCTGGTCGCTAACGGATCGTTTTCGGGGTGGTGGAACAACCTGAATAAGCTGGAGAACCCCGCGCTCATGGCGATTTATGGGAATGACAAGCACCCGACCCAGCAACAAACCTGGGGCGCGGGTCTGGCCTACACCGACTCGCCAACCATCACGTACACGCCGGTTCAAGGCGGGACGTTCGCCAACCGCATGATGACGGCGATCCCAGAGACGACCATCTTTCAACTGTGCGAATCCGGTTGGGGTATGGATCAGCTCCTAGAATGCTGTGTTCAGCGGATCAATGGTATATACCATTTCGATAGCGATCGTGATGGGCTGTTTCGAAGGGGGAGCTCCTGCTCTTCTACGAGCGCTCCCTTGGCCAAACCGGCCGTGGCGTCGGGCACCGGACCGGATGGACGGGGCTGACCGCTCAGAACCTTGCTTTCTTGTCAATCCATGGGGCAACCACGAAACCTGTCTGCAACACCGGCCGACGCGATCCACTCGGTGCCACGGTGTTGAACGGCGGGGTCAACTTTGTATATAGAGGGGATCGCCCATATGCTCGACCAGCTCGGGATCGAGCGCGACCGGATCAATCACTACATCCTCTCGATTCCCAGCCTGCAGCTCTATGACGACGGGCTCAAGCGATTCATGGAGTATCTGGGTCGCCCGCTCGACGACGTGAAGCGGCGGATCAAGTTCCGGGCTTGAGATGTGGGCTACTGCGGCGGGGCGTCGATCCTGCTGCACCTGGACGAACTCGCCCGCGACGGTGAAGCACAAGCGGGAGAGCTGGTCGTGGTTCATTCGGTCGAGTCCAGCAAATGGATGACCGGCGGTTTCGTGGTGAAGTGGTAGGTGCCGCCCGCAGCTCCGAGCACGGAACACCTGCCATGGTTTCAGCCCCGGCCGTCCAAGGCCGGCGAGTGGCACCTGTTGGCCCACTCGCCGGTCGTGTTTTCGTGACCTACGCATCGCTGATCAGCTCTTCGAGGCCCTGCGCAACGATCTGGCCCACGCCCAGGGGCTCATCCCACAACACTGGCAGACGATGATCGGCTTGTCACGCCGCATCGATCGCGCGCTCGACTTCATGATGTCCGACGATGCGGCCGTCGACGCAGCCGGGCCCTCGCATGGCCAATCGGCAGATCCACCGAGCAATCCGAAAACCCAGGCCTGACCCGCGGACGATCAGCTCGTTTGACGCGTGCATTAGTGCGCGATCTCTGGTTCAGAGGGAACCGGGCGAGCGGATGGCAACCATAATCTTGGGGAGTTGCGGTATGAGGAAGGCAGGATTCCACTACGGCGGCGGTCTGGTTCCCGGCGAAACGACCGGTCTCGCGCGGTTGCAGGAGTCGCTCTGAAACCCCAACTTCCGGGCTGGGTGGGTTACCGTTTCCACGCACTGACGAGCACGATCCAGCGAACGTAAGCCCTTGCACGTCGGTCGTTCTGCCCTGACAATAGAGCTTGCCCTTCTCGGGCTTGGCTCTAGCTCAGGACAGGCAAATGATGGCAACCGACATTCGCGAACAGATCACGGAAACCGTAACCCTTGCCAGCGGCGGCAAGCCCGTCGCGGAGCAACTGTTCCAACTGCTCTACGAGCCGTTGCGGCAGTTGGCAGCCCGGTTTCTGTCAGGTGAGGAAGTGGGACACACCCTGACGCCGACCGCGCTGGTCCACGAGGCTTACCTCAAGCTGGTCAATCAGAGCCGGGTGGATTGGCAGGGCAAGACGCACTTTCTCGCCGTGGGAGCGCAGGCGATGCGGCGTATCCTCGTCGATCATGCCCGAGCACGCGGCCGGGCCAAGCGCGGCGGCAAAGCGCTTCGGATTCAGCTCGACGAGCATATCGCCCTGAGTCCCGGCCGGGACGAAGATGTCCTGGCCCTCGATGAAGCCCTGGAGAGGCTGGCCCAACTGGATCCGCGGCAGGCGTCCGTAGTCGAGATGCGGTTCTTCGGCGGTATGAGTGTTGCGGAGGTTGCCGTGGTTCTGGCGGTCTCGAAACGCACCGTTGAAGGCGAATGGACTGCGGCTCGGGCGTGGCTTCGACGCGAATTGGGTGGCAAGGACGAAGCTAAATGACCTCTGCTTTTCACCAGCAGGCCAAGGAGTTGTTCCTGGCCGTCTGCGATATGGAAGAGAACGCCCGCCGCACCTACCTCGATTCACACTGCGGCCACGATCCGGACCTGCGAGCCGAAGTGGAATCACTCCTTCAGTTCCACAGCACGAAGACGCTCATTGCGACGCCATCGACACAGGAAGCTCGGAGAATCATCCAAGCCGCGGCTTCGCCACCAACACCCACGGCGGCGTCGCCGACGGTCGTTCTGGACCGCTGGCCGCCGGGCACACGGGTCGCGGATCGGTACTGCATCCTCGGCGTGCTGGGCAGAGGCGGCATGGGGGAAGTGTACCGGGCCGAGGACCTGAAGCTTTCTCGCACCGTCGCCCTCAAGTTCCTCACCGCGGGTCGAGGTTCCGACACCACTTGGCTGGCTCGCTTTCACGCCGAGGCCCGCATGGCGTCGACGATCACTCACCGTCATGTCTGCCGTATCCATGACGTCGGCGAGGCGGACGGCGAAGCGTTTATCTCGATGGAGTACATAGACGGTGAGAATCTGGCCACGCTGGTCAAGCGCGTGGGGCGCCTCGCACCGGAGAAGGCCGGCCTCGTCGCTCGTCAGCTTTGTCTCGGATTGGCCGCCGCCCACGACCGCGGAATCCTGCACCGGGATCTCAAGCCGGCCAACGTGATGCTCGATGAACGCGGCGAGGTACGACTCACCGATTTCGGCATCGCGGTCTCCGTGTACGATTCGGCCGTCGCCGAGCGGGCCGGCACACTCGCCTACATGGCGCCGGAATTGCGGCGAGGTGAACCGGCCACCATTCAGAGTGATATCTACTCCCTGGGCCTGATCCTGTATGAGCTGGCGACCGGCCGACCCGCCATCGATCCGAACCAGAGCGCGCTCCCCGATTCATCGAGGGTGATCTCGCCTCCGAGCGCCTGGGCCGGCGACCTGGATCGCAAGCTCGAGCGCGTGATGATGGACTGCCTGGAGAATGACCCGCGCCATCGCCCCGAGTCAGTCTATGATGTGCTTGCGGCGCTTCCCGGTGGAGAGGTTCTGACCGCGATGATCGCTTCCGGTGAAACGCCGCCGGTCGATGTGGTGGCGGACTCGCCGGCCCGATCCTCTCGAACGCCCGTGCTTGCCATCGTCAGCGCTGTGGTTGCCTTGACGGGGCTAGCCGCGGCGTTGCTGCTCGCGAACCAGACGCTGCTGGTCTCCCTCGCCCGGTTGTCGGTGCCGCCGGAGGTACTCGGCAACAAGGCGGAGGGCATTCTACAGACCCTGGGATACGAGTCCGCCCGCCGCCTGTCGGAGCAGGCCTTTGTTCTCGACCACGATCGCTGGGACGCCATCCGCAGCGCTTCCCAGCAAGCGGTGGGCAGTGACGCGGGCTTGCCGCCGGGCATGGAAGTGATCTGTTTCAGATATGCCTTGTTCGGCCAGCCGGCAGCCGAATCCGAGGATATCAGTGTTCTGGACTCCAAGCCGCTCGACGGTATTCAGGCGGAAGTTCTGCTGACCGGGGATGGGCATCTTCGCCGTTTCGAAGGCTGGAACCCGCGATCGCGAACCGCGGCCGCGCGCCAGGACGATCCGCCCTGGGCGACGCTGTTTCGCCTCGCCGGTCTGGAGATGAGTGATTTCAAGCTGATCACCACGAGCGAGCGGCCTTGTGTTTGGGATTCGGCCAAGGCAGGGGCCGCCTCGATCCGGGTGCGGGGAGACGAATTGGACGGTCGCATTCGTTTCGACGTGGGTGGCAGTCTGTCTCCCGAGGCGACCCATGTGATCCGGCCGCTGAAGACCAGCGGCCAGACGGCGATGGGCCTGATCTTCGTTGCCACTCTGATCGCCGCCATGCCGCTGGCGTGGAACAATGCCCGGCTGCGGACGAGCGATCGCCGAGGCGCCGTGCAAATCGCGACGGTGGTATTCGGCATGCAGTTCATTTTTTACCTGCTCGGGCATTCGGCTCCGGGCAGTTTCATTGCCGCCGTGGCCTGGTTCATGTCCGCGTCGAAGTCCGCTCTGTTCACGGCCTTCATGGTGTGGATCTACCCCAACGTTGCATAATCCGCCCGCCTCAAGCGGCGTGTTGGGCGGTCTTCATCGCCTGCAGCAGGCCGAGGAGCCTTTGCCGGGCCCAGGTATTGGCGTTGCAGGTGAGGGTGAAGACGCCT
>JAGNEZ010000122.1 GCA_018003015.1 Phycisphaerae bacterium
GACCATGCCCCAGCGGCTGCGATACCTCGAAGAGGCTGCGCAAATGTAGTGAAGACTTTCAGAAGGAAACGGCCTTGGCGCTATCGCCAGGACCACTGACGCTGCCAAACTCAGTAACTTGGGCTAAAGCAAGCCGCCATAGAGTTGTAGGTTCGAACCCCCCTCCCTGCATGCAGAACTGCGGTTTCTGGCGGCGTGATGCTCATGCAAGGGGATGGGCGAGCGTGGGATCAGATTGCGGCGGTTGTGGGGTAGCTGAACCCTACGCACCGGCACCGGCGATGTTCGATTGAAGATTCCCCGCGGTTCGCCGGGCAGATTCAGAATGGGCACGGGTACGGGATCGATTCGCATCACCAACCATCCTGGGATTCACGTCACGAAGTCGCCGCTGACAGGTGCCGCGGCGGAGGGAACCGTCGGGGTCGATGGGCCAACCTACTGGTTGGGTACGGGCACGGGATCGATCCATGCTGAATGAGACGGGTGGTGACAGAGGCAGACTCCTGCGCGGCGATTCATAGGACTCCGCAGAAAAGCCCGAGCGCCCCGCCAATCAGAATACCGCAGCAGACAGCCGGTATGACGACTCCAATCCAACGTGATACACTGAATAGGGAGAGCAGGCCACGTCGCTTCATTTCATCGCGCACGATTTTCGCCGGGTGATTCTCTGTCTGGTAGATGATCTCCTGCATGATCCAGTGATGCTCCACGTGGGCACGGTAGACCGTCATCCAGACCATGAGGCACACGAGGAAACCAGTTGCGAGAATCACGCCAGAGTTCGTATCATCTCTGCAGATGGTAGCTGAGAGAATGGAGAGCGCGAATAGAGCGAGGAAGAAACTGAAACGCTGGCAAAGGAGTCTCTCCATGAGCTCCCTCTCTCGACTCATACTCCATTCGGTTGGATCGAAGTTGTTACCCATGTTTTGCTCTCCTTACCTGAGATTTCCCAGATGACCTCCTCCCGGCTACGCCGCCGGGCCGTGTTCCGTGATTGTACCAGCACCCCCTGCCCGCTACACCGACGCTGTCTTCATGCGGATTTCCGGCCTTCAGCTCCGAGCGGTTCGTACTCAGCGAGGCGGGTAGCATCGATTTTCGAGGGTCAACAGCGGAAGCGGACATCCCTGGAGCTTCTCGGCGACGGCGATCCACTCGATGACCTCATCATCGCGTACCCGCAGCTTGGGCAGGTCTTCCTTGCTGAACCACGCCGCTCGAACAGACTCCTTGTCAGCACTGGTCTTTAGTATGACAGCGCTATCCCTTCTCGGCTCTGTTGGCCTTTCGGCGTCGGCTCTCATATGAGGCCTCGTTACGATCCTGGTGGTATTCCGCCGTGCGGGCCCGGTTAGCCGGCGTATGCCAGTTGCGGCTCCAGATCACCGTGGCCAGGTCGTTCGCCGCCTCCGCCACCTGTTCCAGTGTGATCCGCGGATTTTTCCCCCCGAAGCCGCTCGGTCTGAGTGGCCAGGAAGTACATCGCCATCCGCGAACACAACCAGTGGCGGATCAAGCTTTGGTACGTTCGCACCTCGAACGCACCAAGGCCGGTTTCCTGCTTGGCCCGTTCAAACCACATCTCCACGTGCCAACGCGCGAACGCCGCCCGCAACATGTCCTCCAGCTTTGTCTTTTTCGGCGCGTTGCTGACGAAGTACTTGTACTCCTTGGTCTTGGGGTTCCGGGCCACGATCAGCCAATACTGTCGATCGGTCGGCCGCGACGGCTTCGTCGAGGAGTCCACCAGGTGGACCCGGGCCATTTTGATCTCCCAGATCATCGCCCCGCGCGTGGTGTCCTTGATATGTACGGGCTTCCATTCCTGATCTCGGAACACCGGGCTGAACCGGCAGACGTTGTCCACCCGCTTGGACGCATGGGCCGCCTGCTGAGAGCGATAGCACGGCCAGGTCGGCCAACAGTGAAAATTCGCGGGCACCTCCCCGATCGAACGCTGCCCGAGCCGATCCAACTCGAACCAGAACGCGGGGACTTTCCCATAATCCTCATCGAACGTCATCCATGCGAAACGCACTCCATGGCCGATCGCCGACTCGATCTGATCGATGCCGATCCGCCACTTGGGCCGATAGACCACGTCGTCAGGAATTTTCGCTTCTCGGCAACGCGCCCGATCATCGGCCCAGCTCTCGGGCAAATACAGATCGCTGGCCAGCATGCAGGTAAATGGGTTCTTCGGATCGTCATTCGTGTAGAGCAGGTGCTGGCCGACCACGCAGTTCTCTTTCTTGCCAACCTCGCCACACCACTGCCGCTGCACACCCGGCGTCTTGTCACCCTGCTTCACGTGGCCGGAGGCGTCGAGCACGCCAATGCCCGTTTCGCAATCATGTTCGTCGGCCACCATCTGCTGCAATTGCTGATTGACCCGCTGGTGGTCCCAGACGAAGAAGGCCAGGAACTCCTGCAACGTTCGAACCGCCACACCCGCCGCCAAGGCAATCGGCTCGATGCTCTTACGCTGCAAGTCGGCCATCAACCCAAAGAGATACTTCTCCCAATGCCCGAAGGTCTTGGCGGTCTGAAAACAGCCACGAAACCGAAGCAACAGCGCGGCTAACGCCGGCTGCAACGATCGAATCTGATCGGCAGTCATCTGGGGTCTCCTGATATCCGGTCCAGGAGAGCGCGCTCCCGAAATCACCGTCAGGAAACCCATCGGCTGGACTGCCTCAAAATCTCGAGCCACAATAGCGCTGTCATACTATATTGTGAACGAGCATTCACAAAGAGGTGACGATGCGTGCCGCGAAGGTTCATACCGAGATCAGGCAAGAGCAAATCGCCGAGGCGGCGTTGGGGTTGGTGGCCGGCCAGGGCATGAAGGGGCTCAGCGTGGCCCGGGTTGCCCGCCGGGTCGGCGTGGTTCCGTCCGCGATCTACCGGCACTATCGCAGCAAGGACAAGGTGCTCGATGCGGTCCTCGATCTGATCCGGGGCCGCCTGCTCGCCAACGTGAAAGCGGTGGGCGAGGAGAGCACTGAGGCCTTGGATCGCCTGCATCGTCTGCTGGTCCGTCATGTGCGGTTGCTGCGCGAGAACCAGGGGATACCGCGGGTCGTGTTCTCGCAAGAACTGCACAGCGGCCGCACCGGGCGGAGAGCTCGCATGTACCAGACAGTTCAGGAGTATCTCGGCCAGATTGCGGAGATCGTTCGTCAAGGTCAACAAGATGGGCAGGTCGGTGCGAGCTTCACGCCCGAAGCCATCTCCACGATGTTCCTGGGCATCGTTCAACCCGCAGCGTTGCTGTGGGACTTAAGTGATGGCGATTTCGATGTGACCAAGCACGCCGAGAGAGCGTGGCAGATTCTAGCGTCCGCCATTCGGCCCGTTGAACAATCGAGAGCGGCTGGTGCAACAAAACGGAAGGAGAACTGACATGAGTGCACGATCCAGTGGCTTGATGCCCTTGCTGGGTGTCCGAGCCTTCGAGCACGTAGAGCACGAGGAGATGGGCGAGGGCACACACCAGCGCCTGCACGCGCTGGCCGACGAGCTGTGTGCAAAGTGGCAAGTGCCGATACCGGCCGAGTCTGGTCGCCACGGTTGTTGCGGGCACAGATAGGTTCCGCGTGAATCAAGGTTCGCGTGGTCGCGACCTTGGCAAAACAACGGCGGTCCAGGCTGGGGATTACGCTTCTGGTCGCCGCCTACGAAGAGAGCATGAACAACGCCGTCGCGCTGGCCGAATACCTGGGCCAGGCCCGGCAACGTCTCTCGCGAAAGCGGAGCGGCCGCCGCTAGCCCGGCGCTGTGGGTTCGGTTGGCGATCGGCGGTTCCGCAATCGCGCTGGGTGTGGTCCTCGGCGCGCCGGCGGCCGGATTGCACCTTCAGTGGCTCTATCTGACGGCCATCGCCCAGGCCGTCACCCTGTCGGGCATCGTCCTGGTTTCGCTGCTCACCGAGTTACCCGAGGAAAGTCAGTGGCGACCGTTCCAGTGGACGCTCGCGGCCCTGACGCGGTACGACGAAGGCGTCAAGCGTCCGTGGCATCAACGTCCGCTGTTGTGGTGGTCGATGTATACTGTCGGCTGGGCGTATCTCCATTGGCGCTTCTGGTGAGCTTGTGAAGAAGATGCCGCTTTCCGAATCCCGCCCCTGTTGCATAAGGAGCATCGAGCATGCGCTTCACCGTGGTTCTGTTCGTCTGGTTGCTGTTCGTTCCATCCGCCGCGCTTGCACAATCGCGCGGTTCTGGACCGGCCCCAAAGCTGAAAGTAGCCCTCTCCACGGATTTCGGGAATGAGAACCATTGGCGGCGCCTGATCGAGTTCGCCAAGACACACGTCGTGGAGCGGCTGGTCTATTGGAGTTACGGCGAAATCTGCGGGTTTCCGACTCCTTGGACTTATCCCCGGCGCCCCGAGAATTTCCTCGATAGGGGCGAAAGAAGACAGGCGTCCGAGGTCCGGGCCAGCCTCCAGCGATCGGCCCGAATGACCACTGCGGCGGGCATGGAGTTCTGGTACGTCTATCAAGTCCTGATGTTGCCCAATCTGGACCGATTGCGTCCCGTCGCTCCCAAGTTGTTCAATGCCCACGGCGAGCCGGACATGGACGGCGACGCGATGTACGCGCTGCTCACGGAGCAGCTGGATGAGCTGCGCGCGGCGGCTCCCGAACTGGACGGCATCGAGGTCTGGATCATGGAGTGCGCGAACGTCCAGATCTTCCGACTCGCGCATCAACGTCGCACCACCGCCGAAATCATCGATCGCGTCGTGGAGACCATCCACGACCGATGCCGCAAGTACGGCTGGAAGATGACACTCGACCTGCACACGGCGGCGGGCAACACCCAAACACTTGAGGCGATTCTCGACGCGGCCAGGAAGCGGCCCGACATCATCGTCTCCGGCGACAACGTCATCGGCGATTTCTCCCTGGTGCTTCCCTTCAACCAACGTTTGCACGAGGCGGCGAAAACCAATCCGATTGCCGTCCACTTCGACCTGAACGGCGAGTACTGGGGCCGAAACTACGTTCCGACCAGCGCCTTGGGCCAGTACGAGCGGGATCTCGAAGAGGCCCGGCGACTGGGCGTCGAAAGCGTCAACGGGCGGGTCAGCACGGCCCACGACGTCTGGAGCCCGCACGGCAACCTGCTGCCGCGCTATCGGAAGGAGTATCCGCCTTTCGTAAATCAAAGTCTCCAAGTGTCCTCGACCGACACGCTCGGCCGGTTGAACGCGCATTTCTTCTGCCGCCGGGCACGACACCCAAACGTCACCCGCGAGCAGGCCGCAAGTGAGTTTCTCGTCGAGCAGTTCGGAACGTCGGCTGCATCGCTCGTGCCCGTCTTCTTGAGAATCGAGGAGGTAGACCGCGGCCTGTTCTTCATGGACGGAAACTACTTCGCGGCCCAGTCGGTCGTGCGCGCCCCGTGGCATTACCCCCTTTGGGGCTGGGACGAACACCTGACCTCGCCGGAGGGCACGCCGTTTCCAACGGCCGAGATGCTTTCGACGAAGAAAGGCATGGCCGCATTCGCGGGCTGGCCGACGCCGGTGGGGCATCGCACCGGCGGGCCCAAGGCAATCCTGGCGGAGAAAGCCGCGGCCCAACGTACCGCCGAGCAACTCTTGGAGCAGATCCAAGCCGCCGGTGCCTCGCTCGATCTGTTGGATCGTGAGTTTCTCGTTCGTCAGTTCGAGGATCTCGTCCTCTTCGCGCGAATCTATCGCCTGGCGGCCGAGGTCGATGTGCACGCGACGCTGTTGCGGCGACACCTCGCAATGGACGGCCTGCCTGACCGCCAGACGCTCGATCGGGCGATGGAGGAACTGCGCGGCGTCAGAGACGAATGGAGCACCCGCTATCCGGCCGATCCTTTCGGCCTGATCAAGTTGATCGACAATGGACTCGCTCGAGGCGGGACACATGGAGAGAGCCAGGAATAGTAGTGGAATGTCGCGGTGTCGCGCGATGAAGCTGAACGTTCGCTTCTTTCTTCGTTCTCCGGCAACCCCGTATACGTCCGGTATGAGGAGTGTGGGATATGACCTGTGCCTGCCTTCGAGAAACGCGGCTTTGTTGCCTTACAGGGCTGGTTCTTTTCGCCCTGCCGGGAACCCTTTCCACCGGCGCCGCCCCGGCCAACACAACCGAACCGAGCGAATGGACGATCGAACAGGCCCGGCGATGCTGGAAACCGATGACCCGGGCCGTGCAGCATGTCGGCGTGCCCGGCTATCAATTTCAGACCGGCGTGACCTGGGACGGTGCGCTCGTGTTCGGCCCGCTGGAGTTCCACGACTTCAAGGTGATCCGGGATGAGATGGCCCCCCTGGGCAACCACCTGCTGCACGTCTCGTTCGGCTACGGCCAGACCATGCGGCTGGCCGACCGCCAGGGAACGCTGCATCCCAGCATCCGCCGATCGCTCGAACGGGGCCGGCTTCCGATTCCCCGTATTGAAACGCGCGACGGCGACCTGGTGTGGCGGGAGACGGTATTTGCCCATCTCTTGGACCGGCCGATGAAACCGTGGCCCGAACCCAAGCCGGGCGACCTGCTGTTGACCCATGCCGTTTTCCAGGTGCGCAACACGGGATTGGCTTGGCGCAGCGGGCATCTATGGATGCATTTCGGCGACACCAAGAAGGTCTTCTTCGGCTACAAATGCCGGCAGCTTCCCGAAATCGCTGAGCCCATCGCGTTTCGCTTTGACCCGCCCTACGGACGTGCGGACGACGGTATCCGGTTCGTCCTGCCGACGCCGCAGAAAGGCGCGCTGAACAACCACTCGGAGGTGAAAGCAGTCGAGGGCGTTGAAGGCCCGGCCAGAAACGTTGTCGAGTGGGCCGTGCCCCTGGCCCCCGGCGAGGAGGCCGAGCTGCGATTGTTGATTCCCTTCGGCGTCGTCGACGAGAAAACGGCCGAGAGGATCGTTGCCGTGGATTCACGGAAGACGTTCGACGAGGTCCGCCGCTATTGGGACGACCTGCAACGCGACACGCTGGGACAGATTCGGACTCCTGATCCGTTCATGAACGACTATCTGGCCGCGCTCCCCGGACAGATCGCCCAGCAGGTGGCGTATCGGGAACATACAACCCAGGTGTGGATGTACAAAACCAGCCCCAATCTCTACGAGAAGTACTGGCCCGTCAGCGGGGCCAAGTCCCTCCCGGTTTTCGACCTGCGCGGCATGGAATGGCTGAGCCGGCGGCTCCTCCAAAGCATCATCGACATGCGAACCGACGAGGTCGGCGGGCTCAGCCGCGCGGACATGGGCGGCGGCCAAGTGCTCGAGGGCGAGGGCTACGCGAAACAGCCCGGCTTCCTGGGCGACTATCGCGGGTGGACGGCCAACCCGCTTCTGCTGAGCCACGGGCTGAATCTCTGCGCCCTGGTGGCGCATTACCGGATCACGCGCGACGATGCGTGGCTTCGTTCCGGCAGCCCGTCACCCTTGGAGGTCATGATCGAAGCCTTCGAGTGGATCGCCCAGCAGCGCCGCCGGACGATGCGCGAGGTGAACGGCAAACGAGTTGACCACTGGGGACTGCTGCCGGCCGCCTCGGCCCACGACTGGCTGGCCGGCAACACGATCTTCAACGACGCTTACTGCGTCGTCGCCCAGGCCGACGTCGTCCGATTGTTGCGCGAGATTGGCCACCCGCGCGCTGAGGAAATGGCCCGCGAGATGAACGCCTATCGCCAGTGCCTGCGCGACCGCTACCTCGAGGCTCGTGATCGCGCCCGGCCGCTACCACTCGACGACGGCACGACGATTCCCTATGTGCCACGTGTGCTTCAGGAACTCGATTGGTCGAAGCCGGATTGGACCTATACGGGCTATAGCGCGGTGCGGGCCGGGGCGTGGGGCGCGTTGGATCCGCACGACGAACTGGTGGATCAGGCGGTGGCGTTTCTCGAAGCGGGTTTGCCGCGCGGCGAGGGATACTACTTTGCCAGGGCCGCGAAGTCCGACAATGCGGATGTGAACCTGGCCGACGTTTCCGACCCGACTGCTTCGCGGCACTACCTTTGGCGCCATTACGTTGAATACGAAACGATGTGGCCGATCGGGGCCCCGTTGTTTCTGGCCCGTGACGACTTGCCGCGGTTCTTCGAGTGGTTCGCCCACAATTTCGCCTTCGCGATCCACCAGGACTTTCGCGTGGGCGCCGAGTCGATCGATGGCGTCCCCTCATGCGCGCCGGGCGACACCGAACGGTGGGTCCGTGACACGTTAGGCGGCCTCGCCGTAGGCCGGGCGGGTGTTCCAGTATTGCGTCCAGCGGCCATCCTGGGAAAGCCACATGGCCCGCAGCGACAGGATGGACTCCACCCCGCTCAGGCTC
>JAGNEZ010000123.1 GCA_018003015.1 Phycisphaerae bacterium
TATAGCCCTGCGGTTCGCGAACCTCACCGCCGGTGAACTCCGGGAGCAACGGCCGCCGGGCACGATTCGCCCGGCCGGGCCGTGCAATTCGGCACCTTCGTGCTGGCTTTTATGCAACTGGGGGGTTGACTCTCCCGTCGCTGTTCACGTCGCCGGCCAGAACGGAAAAGCACCATTCGCTCGATCCCTCCGGCGGACGGCCGTCGTTGTCGACCAGGCCGGTTAGCCGGAGCCAAAGACATGACGCGTCCTCCACATTCATAACCTGAATCGTGAGCCCAGCCTCGTCCAGGCTGGCCAGGGCCCAGCCACCTGACACCGATACCTCATCGTCAAGTATGCCGTCGGCCGGCATCACCGGCTTCGAGAATGTGACCACCAACTCCAGCGGCGTTCCCAGCCGGCATTCGGTCACCGTGGCCAGGCAGTCCAGTGAAAGCGGGATGTCGAAGCGGCCAGCCACCTGATGCCATCTTTGAGACACTACGCCTCTGATGAACGGGGCGTCACACGCGTCGCCCACGCCGTCACCGTCGCCGTCGGCCTGGTCGGGGTTGCAGGTGCCGGGGCAGTTGTCGTCCCGATCGTCGATCCCGTCCCCGTCCGAATCGACAACGAGCTGGGCCATGGCCCCTGCCGTCCCGCGGGTGGCAAGCCAGCCGCGAATGCTCGTTGCGCCGAGGATCTGAAGCGCGGACATTCCGCCCCCGTAGTCGCCTTCCTCAAAGCCGTTGTTGCCTGGAAGGTCCTGCCCACCGGCGGAAGGAAGGATGAGAGACAACAGCACGACGCACGAGGAGAAGATCGCCCACTTGGACGTCATGCAGCCCTCCTCTCGTGGCCGATGCGAGAATGGTGAAACCGTCGAAGTCCATTGGAGCAAAGAGAGCAGGCAAAGTCAATAGTGTGCTGTTCGTGCCGTTCGAATCCGTCTGGGTTCGGCGGTGCCAGCCGTCGCTGAGGATCTGTTGACGCGATGGGTCAGCCTCAATGTTGGGGCGGTAGGCAAGGCACGAATCGCAGCGATACCCGCATCGAGCAAGCAGTTCGTTCATGGCACCTCCCGGTTCTCGCGAGCCATGCCATGTGGCCCGACGCCCCGAGCGTTGGCCGCGACGGCACGGGTGCGTGACCTTCTTCTTGTTCAAGCCTGCGCGGAGTACGCGCTGCAGGCACAACCACCCGGTCAGAGCATCGTCTTGCCCTGCCGTCCTGCATGGCGGCGAACTCGGCCAATCAACCGAAACAAACGTGTCCGGTTGTATCGTTGGGTGAGGATGCAAGGCAGGTTGGCGGCCAGCGCGTAGGCGATGATGATGACATCTCCCCACCACGGGTTCCAGAGGAAGAAGACCGGGGCGCCAGAAATGGCGAACCAGTGGCAAAGCTCCCCTCGACGCGTCTCGCGAAGGAACCGTTGCAGGTATTCTGGGTTGACGCCAACTAATGTCGCTTTGCCGAACCCGCCCGCAAACCAGCGCGCCCCATCGGGCAGTAGGCCTTTCCATCGCCGGACGGCAACGAAACGCTCGTAGAATCGACCGCCATTCTCCCATGCACTGGGCGGAACGGGGCGGAACCACCTCGCTGGCATTTGCGTAAACGCCCAGGCAAGGGCGAGTTGCAGCACCAGCCAACCACCCACATTCAGAACGACAACCCACCTTGCCGGCAACTCAATGGGCACGGATTGTCCGCCCTTTCCAGGTCACCTGTCTGCGCGAGCGCAGCATCGACAACGTGAATACCACGAAGTAGAAGGCCAAAGGCACCGGGTAGAACACCGCCGTGTACCAGCGGAAATCGCCGATCTGACGCAGCAGCAGGTAGAGTTGTGCCGCGTACAGCGAGTACATCGAGAGGCCGGTCCACCCCCGCGTCAATAGGTACGGACAGAGCCCCATGCCTACCATCCACAGGACGATGAGCAGCAGCAGCACTCTTGATGTCTGGGCAGCGCCTGAGGCGAAGCTCTTCGTCCAACCTTCGATCAACTGGCCAAGGCCATCGGGGTACATACGGAAGGCCGCCGCGCCTTTGCCGATAACGCAGCGCAGGCCTACGCCGTGTTCACGAAACCGTTCTGCCAGGTAGAAGTTCTCCAGGATGCGCCCCTTGACTGCTTCGTGTCCATGGACACGCTGGTAGTCGTCCCGGCCGACCAGGAGCACTTGGCCGAACAGGCCGTTCGGCTCGCCGCCCAACAGCCTGAATGCGCCTGTGCCGGCGGTCATCAGGAGATTGAAGAACGCTGAAAGCTGCTCGTAGGGCCTGCGAACGGCGTGATACGGACCCACTGACAACACGTTATCCACGCGGCTGTTCAGAATGTACAGAAGCCCATCTGTCTCAAACCACGTGTCAGCATCCAAGAACAGCAGAAGCTCGCCGGAGGCCACTCGCGCGCCCTGCCAACAGGCCCAGGTCTTGCCGCGCCAGCCGTCCGGCAACGGTTCCGAGGACACCACCCTCGCGCCAAGCTGGCATGCCACCTGAGCAGTGCGGTCCGTCGAGCCGTCGTCCACCACGACGATCTCACGCGGCTGCACCGATTGAGAAGCGAGCGAGCGGAGCAGAGTTGGTAGGTTGCGTTCTTCGTTTCGGGCGGGAATGATGACGGACAGCGCCTCGGCAATCACGGGATCGAGCGTCTTGCTCGGCGCCAGCGCAGCTGCTCGCCGGCCCAGCAGTCGACCGAGCACGATGAAACCCACAAGCCAAAGGCTCAATACGACCAAGCTCAAGGTCGTTGCCGATCCCATTCAACCACCTTGCGCGCAACGTTGAGACCGCACAGGACCACCATGGGCATGCCGCCACCAGGGTTCACCGAGCCGCCGACGAAGAACAGATTCGGATATCTCGTGCTTTGCTTCGGTGCTTTGAAGGCGAGATTCCTGAAGCGGTCGGCAACAACACCGTAGATTGCCCCTTTGTTGGAGTAGTACTGCTCGCGAATGTCAAGCGGCGTCCAGCAATGCTCGAAGACCACGTGTCGGCGCAGGCCCTGCAGCCCCATCCGCTCCAGTTTGTCAATGACCCGTTCCTTGAACCTCAGATAGGCCTCACGCGTGAGCGGATTCGCGTCATCAACATGGGGGATGTGCGGCAGAATCTTCAGGCAGTCGCAGCCGGGCGGCGCGACCGTCGGGTCGGTCCTCGACGCGGCAACGAGATAGATCGTGGGATCCGGCGGCAGTTGGCGTCTGCGGAAGACGGTGTGAAAATGCTCTCGCTGGTTGCCCGAAAAGAAGAAATTGTGGTGCGCAAGCTGGGGGTACTGGGTATCCAAGCCAAGCTCCAACACCAGGCCGGAGCAGGCCGGCTCGAATCGCGCCAGACTCCGCATGAACACCTTGCCTTCGCCGAGCAGCCGCTCGTAGGCCGGAATGACTTCCATGTTCGAGACCACGATGTCGGCAGGATGGAACTGGCCACCCGCAACAACGATGCCGGTGACACGGCCGCTCTCCTTGCGGATCTCGGTGACCTCACTTCTCAGGCAGACGGTGATGCCGAGGTCGTCCAACAGGGACTGGAGACCCAGGGCGATGTTGTACAGACCGCCGTCCACATACCAGAGATCGTACCGGAACTGGATCGTCGGCAGGCAATTCATGAAGGCGGGCGCGTGATATGCCGACGAGCCGACATACTTGATGAAGTAGTCGAATGTGTCCTGCATGTGCCGCGTCTTCAGGAATCTCCTCACCCCGCCGTGCATGGTGCGAAGAAGGTCGAACTGCGGGAACTTCCTGAGTCCGTAGAATCGCGAGAAGTCCCTCGCAGTGTCAAGACCTTGCTCGAAGTAGCCAGCATTGACGAGATCGTAGAGGTTGGAGGCGTACTTCAGGAACCGGTGCACGTTTTCGGGGTCTTCCCCGACTTTGCGGGCCTCCGCCGCCATGCGATCGGGCTCGGGATAGAGATCCACGGCCGTCCCGTCCTCGAAGAAGTTCCGCCAATGGGGGCGCAACGGGCGGATCGGGATGTAAGCACTCATCTTCTTGCCCGACCTCTCGAACAGACGGGCGAAGATGTGCGGTAACGTCAGGATGGACGGACCGAGGTCGAAACTGTATCCCCGCTCCTTGAGGACATTAAGCTTCCCACCGATCTTCGCGTTCTTCTCGTGGATCGTGACGGCGTAACCTTCCTGTGCGAGGGCAATGGCCGCCGACAAGCCGCCCAGGCCCGCACCGATGACGCGGACATTCTTGCTCATGCATCCGCTCCTCTGCCGCCTGCAAAAGGGCTAAAGACGACCGGATCGCCCGTTTCCGAATCACCACTTGACGAGCCCACAGGTCATCGCCGACACTTTACCAGATTGGCAATGGATTTCACCTCACTCATCACCCGGCAACGTGCTTACTTCCAGACGGGGGCGACCCGTTCGCTGGGCTTTCGCCTCGGTCAGCTACAGAATCTTTACAGTGCAATCGAATCCGGCGAAGAGGCCCTGATCAGCGCGTTACACCGCGATTTGCGCAAGTCGCCGCACGAGGCCTACGCGACGGAAATCGGCCTCGTGTTGGGTGAGATCCGTCATGCCCTGCACAACCTGCTGTCCTGGGCCAAGCCGCAGCGCCGCCGAAGCTCGCTGCTCACCTGGCCGGCGCGCGGCTTGATTTGCCCCGAACCGTACGGCGTGGCTCTGATCATCGGACCGTGGAACTACCCCTTCCAGTTGCTGCTGGCCCCGTTGGTCGGCGCGATTGCCGCCGGGAACTGTGTCGTTCTGAAGCCCTCCGAATTCGCACCCCAGACCGCAGCCGCGATGGCACGACTCATCGGGACCGTGTTTCCCGACAAATACATCGCCATTGTCCAAGGTCAGCGCGATGTCGCCGAGGCGCTGCTCCGAGAAAAGTGGGACACGGTGTTCTTCACCGGCAGCACCAGCGTGGGTCGCGCGGTGATGGCCGCCGCTGCACGGCATCTCACCCCCGTGACCCTTGAGCTGGGCGGCAAGTGTCCGTGCCTTGTCTGCGCAGATGCGCCGCTTGAGACGGTCGCTCGTCGCATCGTCTGGGGCAAGTTCATGAATGCCGGTCAGACCTGCGTTGCGCCGGACCATGTTCTCGTGGATCGACACGTCAGCGATAAACTCGTCGATTCGATGAAACGGGTGCTGCGCGAGTTCTACGGCGACGACCCGCGAAACAACCCGAACTACAGCCGCATCGTGAACCGCAGGCACTTCGACCGACTCATCGGCTATCTCGGTAGTGGTCGAGTCCTCTGCGGCGGGGAACACGATGGCGGCGACTTGTACATCGCACCCACGGTTCTGACCGATGTGGCGATGGACGCCCCAGTCATGCAGGAGGAGATCTTCGGTCCGATCCTGCCGATACTGGAGTTCACCGCCCTGGACGAGGTACTGACATCTCTTCGCGACCGATCGACGCCGCTGGCCCTCTACCTGTTCACCAGGAACCGCGCGATACAGGATCGCGTGCTCGCGGGAACGCGGTCGGGTGGCGTCTGCATCAACGACACGGTGTCGCACATCGTCGGCCACAACCTGCCTTTCGGCGGTCTGGGCGAAAGCGGTATGGGAGCCTACCACGGCAGGGCGAGTTTCGAGTGTTTCTCGCACCGACGCTCTGTGCTGCGCCGTTCACTCGCCTTTGATCCGAAGCTGCGTTATCCGCCCCCACGATTCACGTTGGCCACCCTCAAGCGAATCTACCGCTTCTTCATGTGACGCGGAGCTTGCGGGTTGAGCGTTTTTCGCCTATAGAAAACGTCATGTCGGAACACGTCTTGATCATTGGGGCTGGACCAGGCGGGCTGGCCGCGGCCATGCTGCTCGCTCATGCCGGTCTTAAGGTGACGATAGTCGAACGCGAGCCTCGCGTCGGCGGCCGGACGTCGGCCATCGAGGGCGACGGGTATCGCTTTGACCTCGGGCCGACATTCTTTCTTTACCCACAGATTCTGGAAGAAATATTCGCGGCGGTCGGGCACGATCTGCACCGCGAGGTGCCAATGTGCAAACTCGACCCCCAATACCGGCTGATCTTCGGCGAAGGCGGTGAATTGACCTGCAGGCCCGACGTCGAGGCAATGGTAACCGAGATTGCCAAGATCTCTCCGGAGGACGCGCCGCGATTTCGCCAATTCATGGTAGATAACCGAGTGAAGCTGGAGAAATTCGCCCCGTGCCTTCAATCCCCGTTCCTCGGCTGGACGAGCCTGCTGCAGACACGTCTCCTCGCCGTGCTACCCTACTTGAAGCCCTGGAAGTCGCTCCACGCTGAACTGGCCGGCTACTTCCACGACCCGCGACTGCAACTGGCGTTCACATTTCAGTCAAAATACCTGGGCATGTCGCCATTCCAGTGCCCAAGCCTGTTCTCGATCCTCTCTTTCCTCGAGTACGAGCACGGCATCTGGCATCCAATTGGCGGCTGCAACGCGCTGACCAGCGCCATGGCGAGGATCGCGGCCCAGTTGGGTGCAACCATACGGCTCAACGAAGCTGTCGAGCAGATTCTGTTCGAAGGGCGCCGCGCCGTCGGCGTACGCACCGCAAAGGGAGAGATTCGAGGCGACGCTGTTGTTGTCAATGCCGATTTCGGCCACGCAATGACGACACTGGTGCCCAACCGACTTCGCCACAAGTGGACCGACGCGACCATTGCCCGAAAGCGATACTCCTGCTCCACTTTCATGCTCTACCTCGGCATCGAAGGCCGGTATGACCAGTTGGCCCACCATAACATCTACATCGCACCAAATTATCGGCAGAATCTCGACGAGATCGAACGGCTTCACGTGCTTTCGGATGCCCCGTCGTTCTACGTGGCCAACACCTGCTTCACCGACGACACGATGGCCCCGCCGGAGCATAGCGCGCTCTACGTGCTCGTCCCGGTAACGCATCAGCATTCCAACGTCGACTGGACGAAGGAGCGAGATCGGTATCGGCAGGTCGCGCTGCGCCAGCTCGCCAAGCTCGGCCTGAACGACGTCGAGCGGCGGATTCGGTTCGAGCGCATCATCACACCCGTCGACTGGGAGCATCAGCCTGGTATCTACCGCGGGGCGACCTTCAACCTGGCCCATAATCTCGGACAGATGTTGCACCTGCGACCCCGAAACCGCTTCGAGGATTTCGACCGCCTGTACCTCGTAGGCGGCGGTACGCACCCCGGCAGCGGCTTGCCCGTCATCTTCGAGTCGGCCCGCATCAGCTCGAAGCTGTTGCTGGACGACCTGGGGCGGCAAGCGTAATCAGCGTCGAGCGGCTTCAATTCCCGAGGTACGCCGTCGATCCGGTGTCGAACGGTGGCGCGGTCTCCCCATGTGTCAATGTGGATATCCGTTGCACCCTGGTCTAATGCGCCAGCGAGGATTCCCCTCAACGGTTGGGGAAGGGCTGGATTGTCTGAGAAGGCCGGCCGCAGTGAATCATGCGAAGGAGTACTGGAGAGACGAGTCATGACGTTCTTCTCCTATACGATGTTCTGCTTGCGTTCAGCGGACATGCCCATGGCAGTCGGCGGATCACACTCGCTTGGAGATCATGCTTCTCGGGTTCCCCGGCTTCCGGATCAGCGTGATCCGTGGGCGCAGGTCTTGTTGTTCGCGTTCAGCAATCAGCTTTCAGCCAGAAGAAAATGGACTGACCCGCCAAGGCACCGCAACGCGGAAAAGAGGCGTCCGGGGGAGATGACGCGGTTGCGGGGGTGTATAATGACCGGACGGCGGGGATAGGACGGGTGAGAGCCAGATGCATCGCGGCGTCGATCATTCTCGCGGTCGGCTGCGCAAGCGGGAGGAGGACGGTTCGGCGGAAAACGGGCGTTCAAAACAAACGGACCTGTCCCGTTTACCCCCGTCTCCCCGTTTCGTTTTCTCCCGTTTTCTGCTTCAAAAAGTGTTCGCCGAGGAGCAGGACTCTGCAGCCCACCCTATTCCAATCACCTAGGCTGTAAAGACCCTCTCTTAGAAAAAAACAGAGAGCTACTTGCAGTGCCAAGCTGTAAACGTTAACATGTGCTTCTTCTGTTCAGCAGATGGGCAGGGGAGCTTGCCAGGGCCAGCGCGCATAGATAGGTAAGCTGGGAGGTCTGGCGCGATGGATAGGCATCGTGTATACCTTTCGCAAGTACGCCGTATGGAGCGGCGAGAGTCTCTTGCGAAAGGAGTCTGCCGATGGC
>JAGNEZ010000124.1 GCA_018003015.1 Phycisphaerae bacterium
CAGGCACCTCCCACTCCAGCGTGCCATCGGCCGAGAGCCCCTGGCCCAGATCGATCACGTCCCTCGAACGGGCATGTTCCTCACCCGCCACGGCGAGCGATTCCTCAAAGAGAAGCGAGGTGTCGGGCGCGGAGAAGTGCAAGGCCTTGTGCAGGGCCTTCTCTGGCCAATGCTGGAGCCGAGACTGGCGGGACGGGTCGACCAGGGCGGGCGAAACCTTGAGTGGGCAGGCCAATACGGCCACATCGCGATAGAACTCCGCGTCGTGATTTGGCTTCTGAAGCGTACCACGAAACCGGGCCGGCCCGGCCACTCGCGTCTCCGACCAAACGAGCCGCTTCGGGGCATCCTCGGCCATGACCATCGGACCCCCGAGGTTCCAGCCGCTCTGGATGCTCAGGCTCATCTCCAGGCCAAGCCGATCCGCCTCACCCAGGGTGTGCTTGTAGAGCTCGCGCCATTCCGGAGTGAAGAACGTGGGGCCATGGGGAACGCGGTCGTTGCCGTCCTGTTCGGCGCCCCCGGCATCACAGATGATCGCTCCGCCGAAACCCTTGGCGGCCATCTCCTCCAGGTCGCGGGTGATGGCCGCCCTGGTGACGTTGCCGTTGAGCCACCACCAGTACGCCCGCAGGCGAGCCTCGACCGGCGGCGCCCGCCAACCCTCCTCGAGCGCGGGGCCGGATTCCGCGGCAGGGGCGAGACTGGTGTAGGTCAAGGACAGGAGAACCAATGCTGTCCACGATGCTCGTGCGAGAATCGAGAATGGCATAAGGACTGCCAGTATACCGCCTGGACCGCTACGCCGAACAGACCGCGCCAGACCACCCCACGCCGGGATCCGTGCGATCCTCGATTCCGTGGTACTCCGCCGGCTGGGCAAAACCGTCACAACCCCTCGACGCACCCCATCCCCCTCACGCCATGTTCGTCGCGGTCAGGGCGGTGTGATCCTGACGTAGAGATCGAGCAGGGAGAGCGGCTCCATCTGCTCAGGGCGACACGAGAGTTCGAGCGTATTGGCTCCCTGGCGGAGAGAGGCGCCCGGCAACGCATAGTCGAGCCACTCCTTGTCGGCCACGCCAGCCGACAGTCCCTGGCCGTTGAGCCGAACATGCAGACTTTGGGAAACCGGCGGCTTCTTGAAACGCAGGCGAAGCTCGATACGCGTGTGTTCGGCGGCAGCGGACGTGTCTTCGCCGACCTTGAACTCGACGCCGGCGGGCTTCTCGGGCTTCACCGTGATCGGGCTGGCCGGGTTGAGCGTCGGGATGCGGATGAACTTCTGGTGAGGTATGGGTACGGCGCCCATGCCGCGGATGCTGGCGAAGTAGTGGCGATCCAGCATGCGGAGGCCGGCCGGATCGCCGAGCTCGCGCCAGAGCGGGTTGTTCGGATCGAAGAGGTTGAACACGTACACGCCATCGGCTCCCGAGGACCAGACGTTCAGGGCCCGGCCGCGGTAGCTGGCCAGGCTTGCGCGCAGCTTCTGGGCGGTCTCGTCCCTGATTCGCGGCTCGTCGAGCGATGGATACACCTTGGCGCCGTAGCGATGGCCCAGCTGAACGCTGTACTCCCAGGCATTGAGCTGGGTGTAGCCGCCGACGATCAGCAGGTCCACCAGGCCGTCCGCCAGCCACCGCTGCAGATCAAGCCCGATGAACCGGCAGTACTCGACGGAGTCCGGGACGCGGACAGCCAGGAGGATAGGACGACCGCGTCGGCGACCCGTCTCCTCGGTCATCTTGCGAATCCGCCGCAGGAGATCGGTCATCTGGCTCAGTTCCTCTTCGCCGCAGGGCGCGCCCTGCCCGGAGCATTTGAAGAAGAACGCATGGCGGTAGAAATCCAGCTCGATGCCGTCGATGCCGTACCCTGTGCATACCTCCTTGCAGTACCGAAAGGCGAGATCGCGAATCTCGGTCACGCCGAAGTTCACTGCGGTCCACTGGCCGTATCGAGGGCGTTTCTCCTTCGTGCCGATCAGCCATTCGGGGTGTTCCTGCTTCAGACGGTTGGCCCGGAGCATCACCGGCCCGTAGGCGGCTCCCGAGGCATCGTGGGTGTCATTCACGCGGAAGGACCAGAACAGCTCCATGCGGTGGGCATGGGCGAAGTCGATCATGACCCGGAGGGGGTCGATTCCCCTGTCGAGGAACTCCTGGGTCAGGTTCGATTGATAGACTCCCTCGCGGGTGTTGAACACCTGGCCGACCCGGGTGTTGTGGGTGAACATGCCGAAGCCGGAACTCCACGTGCAGTAGAAGATGGCGTCGACCTGGGAGCCGGCCAGCGGCGTGGTCCGCGAGCGGAGCAGCTCCTCCGTGGTTGCCTCCTTGCAGAAGTAGACGGGTTCGTTGCCGTCGTTGTTGAAGATGACGTGTCTCTGACGGTTGACCGCCTGCCGACGAAGCGTCTTCCAGGCCGCGTCATCGGGCGGCGAGTCACTGGTGATGACGACACCGGAGAGGCAACTCAACACGATGAGGGCGAGGGTGGAGCTCATGCCTCCCATGCTACTGAGGTGATCCCGGGCGGGCAAACGCGCTCGAGATGACTCTGCCTTTCGGGCTTCCGGAGGCCGACCGGCGATCCGGGGGTTTCCTTTCTCGCGGCTTGCGATTAGGTTCCCGGTATGAGCACCAGCATCACACCCATTCCGGAGCCAAGGCTGACTGCGGCGATCCTCGTTGTCGCCGTGTTGACGGTGGTCGCTGACACGCGAGGCGAAGCCGGAGGGCTGGGCCCTGGGGCGGCGTCTGCCCCGGTCGCGGGCGACACGAAGGCAGTGATTCCCATCCCGATGAACGACACGAGGCTCTTCCTGGCGCCGTACGTCTGGAAGCGGACGGGGTCCGGGCGGGGCGCTCGGGCGGAAGCGGGCATGCCCGGCGCCTACGTCAAAGCGGCCTTTCGGGGAAGCGCCGGGGTGCGTTTGCTCGTGGACGGCACGGCGAACGACGGCTGCCCGCCGACCGCGATGCCGGTCATTGACTTCTCTCTGGACTTCGGGGAGTTCAAGTCCATCCAGCTCGCGAGGACGGGCACGGTGTACGCGCTGCCGCTGGCCGACGGCTTGGATGTCACCCGGGATCATCGTCTCGAGGTTCACTTCCGCTCCGCCTGTCTGAGTCCTGACCGCTGGCGGGCCTCAACGGTCCATCTGCGTCTGGCCGGGATTGAGCTTGATGCCGGCGGCTCACTCGTGTTCTGCCCGACGCGGTCCAGGAGGGCGATCGGTTTCGGCGATTCGATCACCGAAGGCGTGTGCTCGGAAGGCCTGTGCTCCTATTACTCCGACCTGCTGATGCACAACGCCCGGGTGACGTGGTTCCCGCTGGTCTGCGCGGCCCTGGGCTGTGAGTACGGCCAGCTTGGCACGGGCGGTCAGGGAATGGTCAAGGCGCTGGAGATCCCGCCGCTGCCGCAGACGTGGGATCGTTACGATCCGGGGACATCACGGCTTGCCGACGGGTTGCTGACGCCCGAACCGGACTATGTCTTCTGCGCCATGGGTACCAATGACCACCACAAAGAAGGCAGCAGTCTCACGCTGCTGCCCATCAAGGACGCGTACACGCGGTGGCTGGTGGCGATGCGCGAGGCCTGTCCACATGCTGCGCTCTTCTGTGTCGTTCCGCCGCTCGGCTGGCATGCGGAGACGATTGCCGAGGTTGTCGCCGACCGCAACAGGAGCGGTGACCAGCGGGTCTTGGTGATCGACACTGCGCTGCTGAAGGACAGGTTCAGCGCCCAGGGTGCCACGCAGTTAGCGCCGGATGGCGTGCACCCCTCGGTTTACGGGAACGCGATGCTCGGAGCCCTGATCGCCGGCGAGGCGCAGAGATCGCTAGGAACCCTTAAACACCGTTAAGAGTTATAGTCTTCTATAGGGAGCAGACGACGCCGTCAGCCTGGCGGTTTCGCGTTCTGTCCTCACCTCTGCAGGGACCGTCGTTGGCGGAGGCGGTTAGTCTCCGACCGTGGTGCTGGCCGACACGGTCCCGTCGGGTCTGACCAGTCGCACGATTTCGCCCGGGGCGATGTGGTTATCGTAGTTACCCTGGATGAACCGGCCTTCGCCGCCCATGGGGGTTGCGGTCCGGGCCCGGAAGGCGGACGCCCTGGGCGTGGCGTAGAGGGTGCTACTGGGCCGGATGACTGTTCCCGGGTGGAAGGTGTGCTTGGTCTCGAACTTCTGTTCGCTTTTATCGTAGACCTGGAGCAGCCAGCCGGAGATATCTACGGCGTAGGTGTTGGCGTTGACTAGTTCGATGTACTCCTCGTCCTGGATACCCGAAGTGGGGCTGTGTTCGATTGCCCCGAAGGTGATGCTTGGATTTGCCGGCTGGGCGGTCGGGATGAGGCCGTCGCCGGTTGGGCCGTGGGTGTTGTAGAGGTGGGTTCGGCGAACGGCCAAGTACTGATTTTTGAGGATGCCGATTGCGGTGGCGAAGTCCTGGTCGGTTCCGTAGGTGATGCCCTTGAGTGCCCAGTTCGCGCGGTCGAGGAGCACATCGGCCTGCATCTGGGACACGAGTTCGTTGATGCGGTTCTCGAACTTGAGTTCTGCGGCCGGGGTGCCCGGTGGCTGGAGCTGGGCGTCCATGACCGTCCGCAATCGCCGCAGGTACATTTGCCGGATGGCTGGCGTATCGCTCAGGGCATCGATGAGGCGGTTCCAGAGATTGTCGACCTTCTGGTGGTCGGAATCGCCGAAGAGTGGGTGGCTGAACGGGTCGTTGGCCGCCCAGATGCCGTCGCTGAGCACGCCGCCGCCGGCGCCGTAGTTTCGCCCGAAGGTGAGGTCCTTGTCCCAGGGAAGGAATCGCCATTCGCCGGTGTCATTGGTATCGCGGTACAGGTAGTAGTTCTTCTGGACATGATCGTTGTCGTGGATCAGGGTTGTCGCGGCCCAGTAGTTGATGCAGGCAGGGATGTCGACATTATCGAAGAGGTAATTAGCTCTATAGGTTCCGGTCAGCTTGATGCCGGCGACCAGGGCTTGGATATCGGCCCAGTTCTCGGTTTCGCGGGTCTTCTTTTCCGCGACGCCGGCGTCGGCGTAGTCCAGCTGGCTGGTCATCTTGTACAGGGCGCCTTCGGGATCGAGGTTCTGGCGGGTCAGGAATTCCTCTTCGGGCTCCTCGACGAAGACGGCTACGCTGTAGAACTCGCCGTTCCGCTGGACGCGCATGGGGAAGCTGATGCAGCCCACCGCGCCGGCGTCGCGATAGGTTTCCCAGGAGAGGACCTGGCGGATATATGCCTTGTCGCTGTAGGTGCTGTTGAGGTTGAATTCGTCGACGCCGGCCTGGTCGAGGGCGTAGAAGAACTTATCGCCGGAGTTGAACTTGAATTTCAGGTTTCTCTTGGCCCAGCCTTCGGAGGTCATTCCGCGGAGGTGTATCTCGATGTTGTCGTAGAATTGGCCGAGGAAGAAGGCCGATGCCCGGGTGCCTCTGTTGGTCTCGGCCGCCTCGGTGTTTTGAGCGAACCACTCGAGGATGGGGATCTGGCTGGTCACGCCGGGGTTGTTGACCACGGTTCCGAGGTACTGGGCCGAATTGGTGGGGCTGTCGTAGAGTGGCCACCGGGAGGTCTGGCCGTGGTCGTCGGCGGCGAGGAAGTACCAGCGGACCATTTGGCCCGGGGTGGACAGGCTGGCCGGGATGGTAGCCCCGTAGACGCCGTCGCCGGCGGTTCCGTCGCCGTGGGCGCCGTCGTCGAGCATGGTCACGGAGGTTTCGGTGCCATACATGACGCGATAGTACATCGTCACGGAGGCCACGGGGTTCAGATACTCGGCGGCTCCGACGGTGATGGTCAGATGGTCGGTATCGTTGGGCAGTGCTGGCGAGGATTGGGGGTTGGTGATGGTCGGACCCATGTTTCCGGCTCCGGAGCCGTTGACGTGACCCGGCGAGGGGCTGGTGAAGTACCGCTCGACTCGGGGCATGGTCAGGCCGGAGCGGGTGGCGTAGAGTTCGGGCAGGATCAGGAAGTCGGTGCTACCTGTGCCGTTGTTGAGGCCGTGCACGGCGAGGATATTCTGACCCGGGAGCAGGGCTCCGAGTTTGGTGGACACATCGTAGGCCACGGGGGTCAGGGCCTGGTAGTCCGGATGATCGGTGGTTGCCTTGGAGTTCCAGGCTGGGGTGGTCGGGGCGTTGGCGCTGGCCAGGAACTCGCCGTTGAGGTAGGCCACGAAGCCGTCGTCATAGCGCATGTAGAAGATGAGCTTGTCGTAGGCGGTCGGCTCGTCCACGGTGAAGGGGACGCGGATGAGGATGGAGTTGTTCGAGGCCATGGCGGTATCCACGTCAAGCCCGATCAGGTTTTCAAAGCCTTCCGATCGTTCGTATCCGACAGCCAGGTTACCGGTCAGCCAGGCGGAATCGTTGAAAGTAGGCAGGAGCCAGCCGGTCGGCAAGGGGGCGTTACTCAGAACGGCGGCGCGGCAAGGGGAAGTCGAGGCGACCAAGGTGTCGGTTGATCCCATGGCCACGCCGTAGGACACATCGCCGGTCTGGACCGGATAGGTGGGGGTGTACTCGGACACGACGGTCACGCCGTCCGGTTTAACCAGGGCGAGGTACTCGCCGCCCGCCTCGAGCCTGAAATTGGTGTGCAGCGGCTGGCCTGGGACGGCGCGGTCTTTCTCCGTGGCCCAGATGAGGAGGTACTCGCCGGACTCGATGCTGACGTCGGGGAACCTCCATTTGGTCAGATTGCCGGTTTTGTCAGTGAGATACCAGCCATTCAGGCTAACGGCGGTGCTCGTGGGATTGTAGATCTCGAGCCAGTCCAGGTATTCGCCGTCTTCGTCCGCGAGAGTCGTGCCGTTGGAGGCCATGAACTCGCTGATGATCAGATTGACGGGGGCAACCGGACGTCCGAGACAGGTTTGGAACAGGCCGAAGTCAAGCTGATCGACGTCGCCGTCGCCGTCCTGGTCGAATTGTTGACAGCCGGGCGCATAGGGCAAGCTGGGACCGCTCACACAGGTCACGAAAGCGAGGGTGTCCACCTCGTCGATGATGAAATTGGTGTCGGTATCGCAAGACGCACACGAACCTGCTGTCGCTGGCGCGGGTACCACCAGCGCGCATGCGACGACCAGTGCGGCCCCAATGAACCGAATCCCGCCCCCGAAGACGCTCCGCGACTCCATCTCCTGACCTCCGCGCCGTAATCCTGTGACGTTCGCCTAGGCGACCATTCCCCTTGGCGTAATCTCGTTCCCCCTGGCTCCGGTTAAGCACAGAGCCCCGCCCGGTGTCATTGTACCGCGCCGTCCCCTTGTTGCGTCTACCCCAGACCAAGATTCTGTCGATTCTGGGGCTGGGAAGTCCTTTTTTTCTCGGACCTGGGGTGGTCGGACGGGTCCTTTGCAGGCGTTTTTCGTGTTTGCGGGCCTGCCGGGAGGGTGCTCTACCTGATCCGCGGGCCGGTGGTGGGCAGTCAGGATTTCAAAGCGCCAAACGAAGCCAAATGAGTGGTCGGCGGTCGGCAGCCAAGATTTCAGAGCGCCAAACGAAGCCAATTGGGTGGTCGGCGGTCGGCAGCCTGCGGTCGGCGGTCAGGATTTCAAAGCGCCAAACGAAGCCAATTGAGCGGTTGGCCGGCTGTCAGTTGGGAAGGTAGGCGTTGACCTTGTGGGAGACGGGGTTTGGCGAGGTGGTCGGGAGAAGTTATTGGGATTTCAAAGAGCAGGGAGGCGGGCCGTGGGATCGTCCTCCATACTCATATCACCTGTCCCGTCCCGGACCCGGAGAAGTAGCGATCAGCGGTTGACGGTTGGCGGTTGGCGGTCAGCGGTTGGCGGTCAGGATTTCAAACCCCAAACGAAGCCGATTGAGTGGTCGCGGTCAGGTGGTTGTCAGTCAGAGAGGTGGGCGCGGACCTTGTTGGCGGCTGGGCCTTAGCCCAAGTTACTGAGTTTGGCAGCGTCAGTGGTCCTGGCGATAGCGCCAAGGCCGTTTCCTTCTGAAAGTCTTCACTACATTTGCGCAGCCTCTTCGAGGTATCGCAGCCGCTGGGGCATGGTC
>JAGNEZ010000125.1 GCA_018003015.1 Phycisphaerae bacterium
CAACGGTGACTGGGATGCGTTCCAGAAGCATCGCATCATCGAGGAACGTCGCAGACTATACCCGTACCGGCCGCTCGTGCGCCGGGAACATAGGAAAGTTGCATAGCGGAAGGCGAGTTACACCCAAGTCATTATCATAGCGGCCCGGTTGGGGCGGCCGCCAGGGGGCCTCGAACTCCGGCGGGAGATCACCTCGGGCATGGTGATCACCACCTGTATCATCCAGCATGTGGTCGCCGGCATCCCGGGCGGGTCTTTCCGCCAGCTCAGCGAGAGCGCTTGGCCTCGGTTCGTCTGGATGCCGAAGCCTTTGGCGGTTCGTCAGGTGAGACGCCGATCTCGTCGCTGGTCTTGGGGGCCTTCAACCCGCGGGCCTCAGCCTCGGCCGGGGAACTGAACCAGCGAAGGTTCAACCGGCCAGCCTGACGGGCGTAGGATGAGTTGGGCTCGTGGTAGGTTCTTCCTCTGGGGGTGGCAATGACCGGATGGGTGCTCGGCGGGCCGACGGACCTGCTCAGGAACTCGATCATCGTCTTGTCGATGTCCGCGACCTTGTCCAGCATCCTGGTTCCGTGCAGGCCCTTCTCTCCCAGGGCGGGCTGGTCGGGGACTACCTTCACCGCCACGTGCTGGCCGGCGGCTTGGGCCAGTCGATCGGCGGCGGCTCGCTCCCCCTCGGCGGCGATCATGAGGATCGGACGGTTGGCGCACTTCTCGATGTGAGCCATGGAGTCCAGGGCGAGGTAAGCCGTACCCGGCGTCAGGCAGGCGACCGCATCGACGGACTTGTCGCGCCCGGCATAGTCCAGCGCCACGCTGCAGCCGACGCTGGCGCCGACGAGCACGAACCGGGCGGGATCCACGCCCGGCTGGTCGCGGAGCCACAGGTAAGCGGCGGCCACGTCACGGTGCATGCTCTTGAAGAGGTCCGGATCCCGCTGGCGGACGCGTTCCACCAGTTGCAGTCTGGCCGGAGCGTTGCTCTCCCCGTGGCCACGGAGGTCGATGGCCAGCACGGCAAAACCGGCCCGCCTCAGGGGTCCGATCAACGGGGTGAACGCGGACCGGTCGGATTGATACATGTGCAACAGGATGGCCATGGGCGCGAGCTTCTGGCCGCCGCGGAGCACCGGCTCGGCATAATCGCCCACAATCAGGACCTCGTCCTCGGTAGTGAACGTGACTCTCTTCAGGGCGCCTGGTGAACCCGTCTTCGCCGGAGCGCTGGCGGCGGTTTGACTTCGTTTGGCGGGCTCCACTCGCCCGGCCGACGCGGCTTGATCCGAGTACTCGGCCCCATCGCCGGTACCGGGGGCGATCCCGCGGTGCACCGACTGGGCAAGGAGTGGTCCGCCCCAGCACATCAACGCAAGACAGGCAAACCGCGCGAGGAAGGACATCTTCAATCCTCCAGCGAGATGACGAGAATGACCGAGGCTCGCGCCACCGGCTCATCCAGGAAGCGGCACGTCCGCGACGGTACCTGACGAGAGACTATCCCGCAAGACGGAGGCCAGACCCAGACCCGATCACCCGCTCCAAAGGTTCTCTTCCCAGTACCTCAGCCGGCTCCCTCACCGCCCCGGCTGTGGCCAGTCTGCCCTGAGGAACCGCCCGTTGCGGCTGATCACCTTGCCGTCGGCCTCGATCGTGCCGCCCTGGCGGAGGTCGCACACCATGTCCCAGTGCAGCCCGCTGTCGTTCTTGGCACCGGTCTCGGGATAGGCCGTACCGACCGCCGCATGGAAGGTGCCCCCGATCTTCTCGTCGAACAACGTGTTCTTGGTGTACTCCTGGATGGCGTAGTTGGTGCCGAGGGCAATCTCGCCGAGGACCCTCGCGCCCTTGTCCTGGTCGAGCATCTGGATGAGGAAGTCCTCGCCCTTGGTGGCGGACGCGTCCACGACCTTTCCGGCCTTGAACTTCAAACGGATGTCGTGGGCCTCCCGACCACCGTGAACCGCGGGAAAGCTGAAGAACACGACCCCCTCGGTGGCGTCCTCGATCGGGCCGGTGAAGACCTCGCCGTCGGGGAAGTTCTCGTGGCCGTCGCAACTGATCCACCGCCGCCCGCGGATGCCCACGGTCAGGTCGGTGCCCTGCGGCGCGCGGAACCGCATCTCCCGGCAGCCCTCCAGGTGGTCGGCAACCCTCTTCTGGCGGACGCTGAACTTCCGCCACAAGGCGGCCGGATCGTGAGCATGGAGCCGCCCGGCGTTGTAGACAAAGTCCTCGTACTCGGCCAGCGACCGCTCGGCGTCCTGGGCGGCAGCCTGGCACGGGAACTGCGTCCCGGTCCAGCGGAGCTTGTCTTGGCCCTTCAGAGACGCCCGGTACAGAAACCGCTTCACGATCGGCTTGCGGGCCTGGCTGACGGTCGCCTGTCTTTTCGGATCGACCCGCGTCAGCGATTTGGTGTTCTCGTCTGCCCATATCCCGATCGAGCAGTCGATGGTGTCAACCTCGCGGACCGCCAGCGGGCTGATGTGGCGGAGCTGGGCCGGCAAAGCCGACTGATAGAAGATGTCGGTACACTCGTCGTCGATGAGGCGCAGCAACGGATGCCCGCCCGCCTTGAGCACCTCGCGGTAGACGGCTCGAACCAGGGGTATCGCGGTCACCGGGCTCGAGATCCGAACCACGTCGTCGCGCCGGACGGCCACCGAGTAATCGACCAGAACGTGGGCGAGTTTGTCGATTCTTGGGTCTCTCATGGGCGCAGCGTACACGGCCAGCAGCGCCGCCTCAAGGCCCAGGGACCGATAACTATGGTCATTCCAGCTTCCCGCCGTTTCGGACGATACATACTCGCCCCGTAACGATCATGGAGGTCCCAAGGTGCAGGAACGACTCTCACAAAGCCAGCAGATCTTCTATATCGGCCTGGCCCTCATGCTCGGCACCGGCGTCCTTTCCGCCACCCTCTGGCCGGCGGCCGGCATAGGCACGATCATCGGCGTCGCAGCCGGAGCCGCCCTCGCCCTGGCAGGTCGCCTCTGGCATCGTCAAGTTCTCCGATCGGCCCATCACCGCACGCTGCTCTAGCTCGGGGGCCCGCTTCCAGAATCCGTCCTGCTACTCTGCCTTAACCAGATCGTGGCCGAGAATGTACTCGCAGTTGATGACCTTCTCGATCAGGTCCACGGGTAGATAGAAGTAGTGGTTGGACGCCTCATAGCCAATGCGCGAGTCCTGGCTGCTCAGAGTGAAGAGTCGGCGGGCCAGGGTGATCTCGTCCTGGACCAGCTGTCGCAGCCGCTCGATGGTGGCGCCGCGCTCACCGGCCGCCGACTGGAGGCCATCGCGGGCGATGACAAACCAGGTCTGGTTGGCCACGGTCTGGAAGTGGATCTGAGCGGCCTCGGCGAAGCGAACCTCGGCCTGGGCGTTGCGGGCCTGGTCCGGCGGGGCCATTGCGGCCGCCCGACGGTGCTCGGCAAGGCCCTGGTAAAAGCCCGCGGCCACACGGGCCATCTGGGCGGCGAAGACCCCGGGTGGATAGGGTCCCCGCCAGGTGTTCACGTCGTCGTAAGCAATGCCGACCATCGTTGCCCGGTACCCGGTGGGCTTGGCGTAGAGCAAGTTAGCCGGTCCCTGGTGGACCGGGCAGTGGTAAATCACACTGCCGTCGAAGGGATAGTCGAGGTAGGCCTTGCTGAATGCGGTCCAAGCCTTCCGTGCGTGAGGGGCGCCCTGGGAGCCGAAGCGTTCGCGGGCCAGGGTGTCGAGCACGGCCTCCGCGGTCGGCGGTGGGGTCTGACTGAATCGGCGGGCGATCTCCAGGTTCGGCGAGGGGTAGCCGCCCAGCGACCAACTGAGCAGGAAGCTGTTCACACCGGCACCGGCCAGGTTGGCGCAATGCTCCGCCACCTGGTCCATCACTGGAACGTAGGGCACGGCGGCCATCTCCCAGGTGTTGTTGATCTGCATCTTGGCCGCGGTCTTGAGGCCCTGCTCCTGGGCCAGCTTCCAGTGCCGGGTCGCCCGGGGGCCGGGACCGACCACCGACAGCGAGTACTCGCCCACGCGATGCTTTACACCCCCACGCGTGAACTCCTTGGACCACTCGCTGACCGACATGAACCAGACTGACTTCGGCAGCCGGGCGAGGATGTCTGCGGCCCAGGCGTCCTGCCAGCCCCAGTCCCAGACGATGACCTTGGCGTTCGGATTGCCCCGGTGCACGCCGGCTTCGATCACTGCGTTGACCTCGGCAGTGATCTCAGCGGGCGACCGGTCCTTGCAGCGGGGGCACCGGGCGGACTGGAAGTGCGACGCACAGTGGGTCAGGTTCTCCGAGGCGGAGATCGTGAAGACGCCACCCAGGCCGGGCACCCGCTCAAAGACGTGCGCAAGGGCGTCACTGAGCCAGGCCCGAACCTCGGGCACAGAGGTACACAGGGTGAAGTACTCACCCTCGCCGACACCCTTGAGACCCGGACGGCTGTTGAAGAAGCCGGTCGGCATCGCTCGCGGCTCATTCATGTACAGGTAGATCTTGATGCCATACTTGTCCGCCCGCTCGACCAGCTTGCGAAGGTTGGCCAGCCGCGTCTGGTGGCCTTCGCCAAACTCGGGGAACGTCTTGCTGGGGGCCAATTGCCGAAGCACGGTGTGAATCCAGACGCCGTTGACGCCCAGGTTCCCGAGTCGTTGAAGCAGTCCTTCGGGGAAAGTGTCGAGTTTGGAATCCATGAGCAGGTCGCCGAACAGCGCAAAGTAGGGGTAGATGAACCGCAGGCCGGCTTGCGGCGATCCGGTGGAAGCGGCCGGCATTCCCGCGGCCGGGTCGAGCTTGCTCAACTCCTCAATGAAACTGAATCGTGGCTCGGCGGGGGCGGAGAGTCCCTCGCCGAAGGCATCGCGGATGGTCTGCCGGATCTCGGCCGCCCGCCTTCTCGCGGCCTCGCTGGGCGGCGCGTACTTGAGCAGCTCGCAGGCCGGCTTCGGACCCAACTTGACGAAAAGGAAATCATCCTCGCGAAGCCGGACCGCCATCTCTTCGGCAGAGATGTTCAGCAAGGTCAGGAGCTGTGCGCTGGGCAGCAGGTGCCAGTTGCGCCGCAATACCGTGATGTAGACCCGGGACTCAGGCACGGGCGGCAGGGTGGGCGACTCCGGCAAGCCCATCGAGACGGCGATGTCGCGCACCTTGTCCGCGCTGGTGTCGAGGACCATGGCCAGCCGCTCGGGGGAAACAACCGTCCAGTTTCGCCAGACGAAGGTGTGCAACCGATCCGGAAAGTGGGGGACGTCGAGCGCCCGGGGGCCGCTCTCGGCATGGCTCACGCCGCACATCGCCCCCAACCACACGCCGAACCCGTACGCTGCGATCCTGGCCAGAGGAATTCGCGCGGGCATGATTTGCGCCTCCTTGGAAGAGAATGAACGGAATCACGACTTGCCCTTGCCGGGCATCAAGACAACCTTGAGAACCCCTTCCACCCGATCGGCGAACACGAGCTTCACCTTGCGGCGGACGTCGGCCGGAATGTCGGCCAGATCCTTGCGATTGCCGGCAGGCAGAACGACTTGGCGGATCCCGGCCCGATGGGCGGCGATGACCTTTTCTTTGAGGCCGCCGATCGGCAGGACACGGCCGGTCAGGGTGATCTCTCCGGTCAGGGCCACGTCGGAACGGCAGGGTCGGCCGGTGAAGAGCGAAACCATGGCGCTGAGCATGGCCACACCGGCCGATGGGCCGTCCTTGGGAATGGCCCCGGCGGGCACATGGACGTGCACGTCGCATTGGGCCAGCCGGTCGGGTTCGATCCTGAGCTTGGCGGCGGAGCTGCGGAGGATGCTGTAGGCCGCCTGGGCGGATTCTTTCATGACCTCGCCCAGCTGGCCGGTCAGGGTCAGCTTGCCCTGGCCGGGCATATCAATAGCTTCGATGAAGAGTATTTCCCCGCCCGTTGGAGTATAAGCCAGTCCGATGGCGATGCCGCACACCTGCGACTGCCGGGCAGCCTCGCTCTCGAAGCGAGGCGCCCCGAGGAACCGCTCGAGCGTCTCCGTGGTAAGCCGGACCGGCTGGCGACGGCCGCGGGCCACGCGTGCGGCCACCGCCCGGCAGACAGCCGCAATCTGACGCTCCAGGTTGCGAACGCCGGCCTCGCGCGTGTACTGGGTTGCCAGCAGATCGAGCGAACCGTTGTCGAAGCCAATCAACCTGGCATTGAGACCGTTCTCCTGTCGCTGCCGCGGGACCAGGTACCTGCGAGCGATGCACAGCTTCTCCCGGGTGGTGTAGCCGGAAAGCTCGAGCGTCTCCATGCGATCGCGGAGCGGCGCGGGGATCGGGTCGTTGTAGTTGGCCGTGGCAATGAACATGACCTTGGAGAGATCAAACGGCACATCGATGTAGTTGTCGGTGAAACTGTGGTTCTGGGCCGGGTCGAGAATCTCGAGCAGGGCGCTGGCCGGGTCGCCGCGGAAATCCTGGCCGATCTTGTCCACTTCGTCAAGCATGAAGACCGGGTTGTTGGAGCCGAGCTTGCGAATCTCCTGCAGAATACGACCGGGCATGGCTCCGATGTAGGTGCGACGATGGCCGCGAAGCTGGGCCTCGTCGTGCATTCCGCCGAGTGACATGCGCACGAACTTGCGGCCCAGGGCCCGAGCGATCGACTGGCCAAGCGAGGTCTTGCCGACACCTGGCGGCCCCAGGAAGCAGAGGATGGGCCCGCGGCCCTCGGGCTTGAGTTTGCGAACGGCGAGAAACTCGAGGATCCGCTGCTTGACCTTCTCCAAACCATAGTGGTCGGCATCCAGGATCCTGGCCGCCCGGCGCAGGTCGAGCCGGTCCTCAGTACGGAGCGCCCAGGGCAGATCGCACAGCCAGGTCACGTAATCGAGGGCGACGGAGTACTCCGGTGATGCCTGGGGGATGCGGACCATGCGGTTGAGTTCCCGCTCCGCCTCCTCGCGGGCGGCGTCCGGCATCTTGGCAGCCTTCATCCGTTCGCGGAGCCGATCCAGCTCCACGGACCGGCCGTCACCCTCGCCCAGCTCTTTCTGAATCGCCTTGAGCTGCTCCTGCAGGTAGTACTCGCGCTGCGACTTGTCGATCTGTTGCCGGACCTGGGTCTGGATCTTGTTGGACAACTCGAGGAGCTGAACCTGCTCGGCCAGGGCGGTGTTGATCTTGCGAAGCCGATCACCTACATCAAAAGTCTCAAGCAACTCCTGCCGGTTGATCAGCCCAACAGAGAGATTGGCGGCCAGGAAATCGGCCACACCACCGGCCGAGTCGATGTTGTCCAGGATGATGCGGGCCTCGTCAGGCACGTTAGGCGACAGTTCAAAGATGCGGTAGGCGGCCTGGCGGGCGGTGTGAACCAGGGCATCCAACTCCGGCGTCTTGTCCGCCGGGTCGTCGTGGGTCTGGACCTGGGCGAGCAGAAAGGGCTCGGTCTGCACCAGCTCCGCCAGCCCGAACCGGGTCAGTCCGTGGACAATGATACTCAGCGTACCGTCGGGAAGATTGAGCACCTTGAGAATCGCGCAGGCCGTCCCAACACGGTAAAGATCGTCAATCCCCGGATCCTCGGTCTC
>JAGNEZ010000126.1 GCA_018003015.1 Phycisphaerae bacterium
ACCAGGGAATCCAGGTCACCGTGCACAACATCGGAAGCGCAGATGCGACAGCCTTCTCTGTGAGGGTGCAAAACAAACCCAATGGGACCTGGGCCACCATCGCCAAGCAGGAATGCTCCGGCCTAGCTTGGCCGAAGGATTTCACCCCGCGCACGACGAGATTCGAAATCCCAATTGACAGGCCGCACCTGGAGGGCGTTTTGCGAATTCTCTTGATCTCCGAAGGCCAGCAGTTTGATGTAAACGAGTCCAACAACTCTTGTCTCTTGGAGTGAAGTGTCGGTGCTGGACCGCGGCCGGTCTTGTGCGTAGGAAGATGATGTAGATTCGCAGGCTCCATGTCCTTCGCGGTCACCTGGCGGAACTGATCGAAGCTCTGGTCCCACAACGCAGGTGGGAACTTGGCGCCGCACGCTGCCAAGGTCGCCGCTGGTCTGCGGAGGAACGGAACATGCGTCAGGTTTGGGCCATTCCAGCGGTCGTGTGGATGGTGCTGGCCGGGGCCGCAGGGCTTCAGGCGGCGGTGGTCTATGAGTCAGCGGGAAGAAGAGGGCGCCGTCTGATCATGTCACAAGGCTCAGAACAGCGGCTCGATGACGTAATGGATGATCAGATAAGCCGCAGCTCCAACGACTGCCGAGCAAGGGAGCGTCAAGATCCAGGCGGTCACGATTCTCTGCCCCCACACCCACCGCACCGCGTGGACGCTCCGGGCGCTGCCCACGCCCAGGATCGCGCCGGTAATCGCATGCGTCGTCGACACCGGGATGCCCCACAAAGCCGTGCCGATTAGAGTAGTCGCGCCGGCGGTCTCCGCGCAAAACCCCCCGATCGGCTGCAAGCGGGTGATTTTGTTACCCATCGTGTTGATGATTCGCCAGCCACCGAACAGCGTTCCCAGAGCGATTGCCGCACAGCACGACAGGACGATCCACCACGCGATGTCGTGATGCCGACCGAAGAGTTCGTATCCCCCTTCGGTCCAGGATCTCTTGCCCGCGGTGACGAGGAGCGCGACGATAATCCCCATCGTCTTCTGGGCATCGTTGGCGCCGTGGCCGAGGCTGTAGAGTCCGGCAGACAGCAACTGCAGACGGCGGAACAGGCGGTCCACTTTCCGGGGCTTGGCATAGCGGACGATTCGTGCCGTGATCGCCATGTTGAACGCGCCAAGGACAAAGCCGATCGTGGGTGACAGAACGAGAAACAACAGTACCGGTCCCCAGCCCTTGAGGATCAGGACGCCGAACCCGGCCTTTGCGATTGCCGCGCCCGCGTATCCGCTGATCAAGGCGTGGGACGAACTGGTGGGCAAGGCCAGCCACCAAGTGAAGAGGTTCCAGAAGATCGCGCCGAGCAACCCTGCGCAGACCACGTAAACGTCGACCGTATTGAGATCAACCAGGCCCTTCCCGACCGTCTTGGCGACCGGCGTGCCAAACACGAAGGCGGCGATGAAGTTGAAGAACGCGGCCCAGGCGACGGCCTGGAGCGGGGTCAGTACCCGCGTGGACACAATGGTGGCCACGGAGTTGGCAGCGTCGTGGAACCCGTTGAGGAAGTCAAAAACGAGGGCGAACACGATAATGATGATGATGAGTGCAAGCATGGGTCTCCGCCGGTTACTGTTCACCAGTCAGGGGCACAGCAAGGCCGCCAAGGTTCCCACGGATCGGACGCCTGTGTCATGGCCTTTCGGTAGCAGCAGGCGGCACGCTTGACCGACTCGACACTTAGGGGCCGGAATCCCACGAAGTCGGATCGCGGACCGCTATGATTCCGCTAACGCCGCCCTTCAACGTACGATGGTCACGTCGCAGGGCGCATGGCTCGATACTCGCTCGGCAACCGATCTCGAGAGCCAGCGTTCGATACAGCTTCTGCCTTCTCGCCCCAAGACGATCAGGTCTGCGTTCTGTTGGGTTGCCTCACGGGTGACTGCTTCGGCCGGCCGACCGGTAAGGATCTTGACATCGAGGAGTACCCCCTCGGTTCCAGCGGAGTCACGCAGACTGACCAGACCCCGCTCGAGACGCTCCATTGCGGACTCGAGAAGACCGGTCATTTCGAGTGCCGATGGCGGCCCCGACCGCCGGGGGAAGGCCGCGACGCGGATCGTTGCGTGGAGCTGCTTGGCGAGTTCAATCGCGAACCGGACAGCCCGCTCGGCCGATTCCGAAGCATCATAACCCACGAGGATGCTCTTCAGCACGTTTGGCGTCCTTGTTCTCGGAGCCTGTCTGCGATCACTTTTGAAACGCCGACAAGACTGATCGTATTGGGGCTTGGTTACGGGGAGATTGCCGAACTGTTAAGATTGCGCTAACAATCAACCGTGATTCCCCTGCCATCCTCCGCCATGCATGGTAGGGCCAGGGCGCCTGGTATGTTCACATCACGACAGGTGGCGGATTCGGCGTTGCTCAGCTCCTTTCGGTTCAGCTCAAGGTTGATTTCCCTGGTCCGCGCTGGAATCCAGGACCTCGAAGAGCGCTGTGCCGCAACAGCCTGATGGCGGTTTGATTCCCAAGTAGCCGCAGACCGTAGGGGCCAGATCGCTCGGGCTCACTCGTCGGTTGATTCGTTGTGCAGGAATGCCAGGCCCGGCGACCATGATGGGGACATAGGTATCGTAGGCGTGCGGGCTGTACGACCCGCAGGTCCAAGAGCAGTACACCTTGCCCGAGAGGTTGGGTGGAGACAAGATGGGGCCAGAAGTCCCTGTCGGCTGGGAGGATCGACGCTAGGTGCTCGATCTAGCCTCGATTTCCGTGCCGCCTTGCACAGATTCGCTCTAGATTAGCGCCGTCCCAATAGTCTCTTAACACTCAGTTGTTTAAGATAGGGGTTGGTTTGGCGGCATCAGGACGCACGGGCATGAGCATGCGCAAGGCGATTCTAATCGTTGAGGACGAGGAGGACTTGGCCAGAGCACTGCAGTTTAACCTGGAGCGAGAAGGCTATGGTTGCCGGTGGGCGGCCGACGGTCGTCAAGCGGTTGTCGATGCCCGCCGAGAACTACCGGACCTCATCCTACTCGATCGGATGCTCCCGGGCATTTCTGGAGATGAGGTCCTGCAGCAAATCAAGAAAGAACCGCTCACGGCCTCGATACCGACGATCATGTTGACCGCCAAGAGTGAAGAAAGCGATGCGCTGGTGGGTTTCGCCCTTGGGGCGGACGATTACGTGGCCAAGCCTTTCTCAATGCGGCTTCTCCTGGCGAGAGTCGCGGCCCTCTTTAGACGGACCGAGGCGATCGACCTCAGTGGAGAGGTTCTGGCGGTTGGCCCAGTCCGGCTGGATGGCGGACGCTACAAGGTGTACGTCAACGGGAAGGAAGTGCCGTTAACAGCTACCGAGTTTCGAGTCCTTCGGGCTCTCATGGGCGTTAACGGGCGCGTGTTGTCACGGGCACAATTGGTCGAGTTCAGTCTGGGCACGGGTGTGGCCGTGACTGACAGAGCTATCGACGTTCACATCACCTCGTTGCGGAAGAAGCTCGGCGAAGGAGGAGCTTGGCTGCAGACTGTTCGAGGAGTGGGCTACACCTTTCGTGAACCGGTATCATCTGAATGATGAGACCCGGCCGACTATTCTGGAGAGTATTTGTGGGCAACGCCGCACTGATGGCCTTGGTGCTGGCTGCCCTTGCCTCCCTCATCGCTCTGGCCATGGATCGAATGTACGTCGATGAGGCGGCGGAGCATCTGCGAGCTCAAGCCACGACCGTTCGTCAGTGGGTTGGGGACCGGTTCGACCTAACTCATCAGGCTGAGTTGGATGATCTGGCCAAACGACTCGCGGCCGCCCAACCCGACGCCGTTCGCTATACACTGATCCTCACGGATGGGACGGTCCTGGCGGACTCGGAGTCTCAGCCGGTGACGATGGAGTCGCACGCAGGGCGACCTGAAGTTCGCGATGCACTGCAGACTGGCTGGGGCTCGGACACTCGCTTTTCGAGCACTGTGGCACAACGGCTGATGTATGTCGCCGTTCGGGTGGGCGAGGCGCACCCGGTGGGGGTCGTTCGCGTGGCGATGCCCCTGCGGACGATCACTGAACATGCTCAGGCGTTTCACCGCTTGATCTGGAGATGTACCGGGGTGGGGCTGGTGGCAGTGCTTGTTCTTGCCCTGGGTCTGGCCCGGGTGTGGAGCATGCCGATCCGTCGCCTCACGTCAACCGCTCGCCGCCTATCTCAGGGCGACCTCACTGCTCGTATGCCGGTTACCGGGAGAGACGAACTGAGTGCGCTGGCTCGGTCAATCAACCAGATGCGCGACCATCATGTCAGTCATCTTCATACCATCGACCGGCAGCGACGTACTCTGGAGTCACTCCTCGCTCAGCTCAATGAGGGCGTCGTGGCCGCCGCGCCCGGCGGGCGAATTGTACTCATGAATCCTGCAGCCATGAGACTCCTGAGTATTCCAGAATCCCTGGCGACTGAGGTAGGCTGGCTCGAAGGGCAGATTATCGAACGGTGCATCACCTCGCACGACCTGCAATCGCTGCTGCTCCCGACTGCGGGCCATATCCCGGGAGCTTCGGATCGTCCCCCTGATCTTGGCGACCGGCGAAGTCCCCAGGAGATCAGGCTACAGATCGAAGGGCCAGACGGAGAGCGACACCTGCTCGCCCGGGGCGAGGATATCTTGCTCCCGCCATCCGACCCTCAACAGGAGTTGCTCGCGGCGAGCCCCTCGCTTGTACCCGGCCGGTTGGTCGTCCTCACGGATATTACTGATCTGACCCGCACCATGCAGATCAAAGCCGATTTCGCGGTCAACGCATCACATGAACTGCGAACGCCCGTTTCCGCCATTCGCGCCGCAATCGAGACCCTCTTACAGCTCGATCCGGTCAAGGACGTCGAGGACCTTCGGCACTTCTTATCGGTCGTGGACCGACAGAGCGAGCGCATGGCCGCGATGGTCGGCGACCTCCTCGATTTGTCGCGGATCGAATCCGCGCGCAGCCGGTTCGAGCCTGTTGCGATCAGTATCCGAGAGTTGCTAGGCAACCTGGAGGCTCGGTTTCGGGAACCGATCAAGAGCAAAGGGCTGGGCTGGGAGACTTCGGTCGAGGAGCCGTTGTCTACCGTGGTGGCCAATTCCTACCTCCTGGGCTTGGTCTTGAGCAACCTGGTGGACAACGCGATCAAGTTCACCGACAGCGGCGGACGTATTCGGGTCGCCTTCCGCACTGCCAATGAGACGGAACCCAACTCCCCAAGCATGGTCATTGAAGTGGCCGACACGGGCTGCGGCATACCCGAGTCCGAACAACCACGCGTCTTTGAGCGGTTCTACCAAGTCGCCCGTGCGCGCTCCGGATCCATGCGGGGAACCGGCTTGGGACTTTCCATCGTTCGCCACGCGGTCGGAGCCATGCAAGGCACGGTTGATCTGCAGAGCCAGGTCGGCCAAGGTACTCGGATTGCCGTCACCCTGCCGATGCGATCAACCTGCCAATCTTAACCGATTCTTATTGCTACTCAAATCCGAGCCAAACAGAATCCCCTCATGATCTAGAGTAGCTGGGCACAGCGCGTCGGACGCGCGACACCAGGCTTGTGGAGAGAATCATGATGATCAGAACTGCGATTCTCGCATGTGGGCTGTGTCTTGTCATGGCGATCGGCTGCAACGACCAGCCGACCCATGATGGCACCAGCGACGCTACCGAGGAAGCCAGCAAGGGAAGCAAAGCCAGGGAGCCGGTTACGGTGAAGGTTGACGGATCGAGCACCGTCGCCCCCATTTCCATGGTGGCGGCGGAGATGTTCCAAGGCAGCCACCCGGAGGTTCGCGTTTCAGTGGGCATCTCGGGCACCGGTGGCGGCTTCAAGAAGTTCCTGGATACGAAGCCATCGCTGCGGACGGACATCAACGATGCCTCCCGACCGATCAAGCCGGCCGAGATCGAGGCCGCCGGAAAGGCCAACGTCCAGTATGTCGAGCTGCCCATCGCCCTGGACGGCATCGCCGTCATGGTCAACCCGGGTAACGCCTTCTGCAACCACCTGACCATCGCCGAGCTCAAGAGAATCTGGGAACCGAACAGCAAGATCAACAACTGGAAGGAAGTGCGCGAGGGCTTCCCTGACCGGGCTCTGAAGCTCTACGGCCCCGGAACGGACAGCGGCACCTTCGACTATTTCACTGAGGCGGTCGTCGGCAAGGAAAAGGCCTGCCGTGGTGACTTCAGTGCAAACGAAAACGACAACGTTCTCGTCCAGGGTGTCTCTGGAGATCCGGGTTCACTGGGTTACTTCGGGTTCGCCTACTATGAGGCCAACATGGCCAGACTCAAGCTTCTCGCGATCGACAACGGCGACGGCAAGCCAACAAAGCCCAGCCTGGAGACCATTCGCGACGGAACCTACAAGCCGCTCTCTCGACCGCTGTTCTTGTACATCAACAACGAAGCGCTCGCCAGAAGCGAGGTGAAGAGCTTCCTCGACTTCTACCTCGCCAACGTCAAGTCAATCGTCGAGCACCCCAAGGTCAAATACGTCTCGCTGCCCGACGCCATCAACTCGGTGGCGGTCCAACGGCTCGTTCAGCGGACCACGGGATCCGTGTTCCAGGACATCAAGCCCGGCGAGTCGGCCAATCTGGCGAAGCTGTACAACGCGAACTAAGGCATTGGTCAGGATGTTCAGGAGCGATGCGACTGTGCAAGCCAGCAGAAGAGCCATCCTGCGATGCAAAGAGCACGCGATCCACGGCGGCCTGTTTCTTTGTGCCCTGCTGTCCATTGCGACGACCGCCGGGATCATCTGGGTGCTGACCACCGAGTCGCTCGCTTTCTTCCGGCATGTCTCGCTGGGCTCGTTCGTCCTGGGAGCCCGCTGGGCTCCCCTCCTCGAGCCCCGCAGCTACGGTATTCTGCCCCTGGTCGCGGGCACATTCCTCGTCGCGGCCGGGGCATTAGCGATCGCCCTTCCGGTCGGACTGGCGGCGGCCATCTACTTGAGCGAATATGCTCCGCGAAGCCTTCGACAAATCGCCAAGCCCCTTCTTGAAGTGCTGGCTGGTGTACCGACAGTCGTTTATGGCTACTTCGCCCTGACCTTCGTAACCCCCCATCTTCTACTGAGGATCCTGCCGCGAACCGAGATCTTCAACGCGGCCAGCGCCGCCATCGTCGTCGGCATCATGATCATCCCGACCATCTGCTCGCTCTGCGACGACGCCTTTCGAGCGGTACCTCAAACCCTCAGGCACGCGGCCTACGCTCTGTCCGCGTAAGCGCCCACCAGAACCATGGGGGGCTGGGCCGGAACGCGGGAGGGTGCGGAGCTGGACTCAGCGGGGGAACGAGGCCTGGAAACGCCGGCGGGTGGCCCGGCGGAGTTGCTTGCGGTCGGCCCG
>JAGNEZ010000127.1 GCA_018003015.1 Phycisphaerae bacterium
CGGCTGATGAGCCGCGTTGTGAATTGTATACGTGACGGTGGCGGTCCATTGTCCGCCCCCGGAAGATTTTGCCACGGTGAGGCCGCCCGCATGGACAGCGTAGTTTCGGACCGCAATTGGGATCGGCGCGCTGAATCCCTGGCTAAGGTCCGCACCGGTGGCCACGGCAATGAGCTCGCCGGGGCCGTCTCCGACGCCGATCGTGTCCCATGACATTGTCCATTGTCCCTCGGTCAGCGCCGCCGAACCGATTGAGATCCCGCCGAAATAGAACTCGACGACTTCGACCGGCCCAAGATCCGCCGCGGAAGCAGTGAGCATCGTCACGCCGGAGACCGGGACCGGCTCCAGGTTGTATGGATCGTAGAACGGCTGGGTGATGCGCACCGATGGTACCAAGCTGGCTGTGTTGTTGACGCCCACGAGAACGGCTTCGCCCGCCAGTTGTGCGTTGCCATCTGTCGCCACCGCCACTAGCGTATGCGGCCCGTCAGCCGCGCCGGCAGTGCTCCAGCTAATAGCCCAACCGTCCGAATCGTTGAAGTCCGCGCCTATGAACTCGCCGTCGAGATAGCATTGAACAGCCGTCGCCGCGGCAGTGGTGGACACTCGAATGGGAATCGGGCCAGAAACCTTCGTGCTGTCCGTGGGAGCCTCGATGGTCAACGACGCCGGGTCGTTCCAGTAGAGCAATGTTGGGACGCTGAGCAGCGGTTCGCGGAAGGTGTCGAGCACTCTGGCATAGTAGAGGAGATCGCAGAAGTGGGCGTAGTGGCCGGCTTGCCAGCCCGAGTCGCGAATCGCTGTGCAAACCGTCTCGACGCCGGCGGCGTTCTTCTCCAATCCATGACGCGCGATGTGGAGCGCTGCCGCTCCCGCAACGTGGGGCGAAGCCATGCTGGTTCCGGACATGGTGGCATAACCGCCGCCCGACATCAGGTAGGTCGAGTAAATGGCCACGCCCGGCGCGCAGATATCCACCAACTCGCCGTAGTTGCTGAACCACGCGAGCGAATCATCGAAATCGTATTCCTCGGTGATTCCACCCAAGCCGCCGGGCAATCCATCGTTGTCATCCAGCGCCGACACCGTGAGGGCAGTGGGTTCGGAGGCCGGGGAGTAATTCGCGGCGTCCCAAGCCGAATTGCCGGCCGCCACCACGAAGACGACGCCCGCCTGCGTCCCGGTCTTGACAGCGTCATTGATGGTCTGGGAGAAACCGCCGCCCAGGCTCATGTTGGCGACCTCGAACGTGCTCGCCCGCTGCACGACCCAATCAATACCCGCGAGCACGGTCGCGGCGGTGCCGCTGCCGCTGGAGTCGAGCACCTTTACAGCCCACAGACGCGCGCCGGGCGCGACGCCCACGACGCCGAGGTCATTGTCGCGCGCGCCGATGATCCCGCCGACGTGCGTGCCGTGGCCGTTGTCGTCCTGCCAGATGGCGTCGGTCTTGAATGTCTTCTTGGACGCGTAGAAGCGGACGCCTGCCGGCTGCACGTTCAGGTCCGGATGCGTCGCGTCCAAGCCCGTGTCAATGACGGCCACGTCGGCGTCCACCGTGAGACCGCCACCCATCAAGCCCGGGACGGCATCGGCATCGCAGCGCCGGATGCCGGTGGGCATGGTCTGTTGAAAGGCCGTATAGACCTGATCCTGTTCAACATAGGCAACCTCGCTACGCCGGGCGAGCGCCTGCGCAGCCGCTGGCGAGCCAGCGAAGGCAAAGCCCTTGATGGCCCTGGTGTAAACGTGATCGAATTGCAGGGCGTGTTGAGCGGCCAGCGCCCTGGCCGTGCCGGGTGTGTCGCGTGTGTCCGCTTTGAGCACTGCGATGTAGCGTCCCGGGATCGTTTGCGCGGGCGCTGTCAAGCTGCCGGCCAGCAGTGCGATGGCCAGCCCGGCCAGCGTGGATCGTTTTATCCTGCTGAAGGTTGTTTTCATGGTGTGCCCCACGATAGGTTGTTCATGCCTTTCCAACAGACTCAGGCGATTTCCCGAGACGATTTGCACCAGAATGTTGGACTTTATGGGTACTCGAGCAGGTTCAGTTGCCATTGCTCGGGGTGGGGCTGGTGATCGCGGTTCCAGCGGCGCATGACGTCATCGCGATGCTCGACCCACTTGCGGTACTTGCCGTATTCGATGTGGCCGTCGCAGAAGAGGACGTTGGCGCCGCCGTTGTGCCGGCGGGTGGGGCCGAAGGACTCGAAGAGCCCGTCATTCCAGGTGAAGCCCCAGGTAGGCACCACCGTGAAGTTCCACCCGCGGACCGAATCGTTCCCGTCGCAGAAGGCGATCATGTCCGAAGGGGCCACAACCTGGGATTCCTTGATGTGATGTACCCGGAATGCCGGCCCCTCGACTCCGCCGTCGAGACCCTGCAGGGCGCCCAGGTTGCAGCCGAACCCGTTGTAGGCGTAGCTGATGGCCATGATCTGGCCGAAGGCGATGGTCGAGTTGGTCCAATTCAGAGCCTTCGGGAAGGACGGGCAGACATAGACCTTGCGTGTGCCGCTCATGCTCTGGCCGAAGGAGGCGGCCCAGGGATTGCTCACGCTCTGGCTGCCGAAGTGGGGGTAGGCGTGATAGTCGGTCAGATACAACGTTAGGGCCAGACCGATCTGGTGCAGGTTGCTGACACAGTTGATCGACTTGGCCTTTTCCTTGGCACGAGACAAGGCAGGCAACAGAAGGCCCGCCAGGATCGCGATGATCGCGATCACCACGAGAAGCTCGATGAGCGTGAAGGCGCAGGCCCCGGGGGGGCGGGGGATGAGCCTGCGCAAGTTGCGGAGAGTCGCCAGTTCGCTGCTACGAACGCGGGGTCCACGGAGAGCCTCCTTGATCATGCTGCCAGGGAGCGCCCGGCTCATATCACCTCTCTCCTTCCAGCCACGCGATCGGGCTGGCGTCGGTCATGAAATCAGGCGTCAAACATTGCGGTTCGCCTCCGCTCAACGCCCGATAGAACAACTGGTGGTAGGCCGCGCCCAAACCCCCATACTCCCAGAGCTCATACACCATCGCCTTCGAATCCGGCGACCAGACAATACGGTAAAAGCCCGGACCCGGCGGGCTGAGCCAGCCCTTCATCCCCGCCGGCGGGTCCATTCGACCCAGGTTGCGCAGGTCCGAGCCGTCTGGCTTGATGATGTGCAGCGACGCGTTGCGGCGATGGAACGCGATCCAGTTGCCATCGGGCGACCACGCCGGGGCTTCGCCCTCGGTCAACAGCGCCGATTGCCCCGTCGCCACATCCAGAATCTTCAGCATGTTGGTTCGGCTCTGCGTCAGGAACCCCGGCACGGTGTAGACGAGATGCCGGCCGTCGGGGGACCAGTCGTGCGTAGTCGCTTGGGTGACGATGGGTTCGGAAGACAACGGTTCCGCCAGCCCGGTAATATTTCCGGCCGCGTCAAAGGCGACCCGCGCCACGTAGATACCGGACCCGGCTGACGGCCCGGGGCGCGTGCCTGGTTTCACTGGCTTGGACGCGGTCCAGGAGATGAGCCCATCGTCCAAGCCGCGGTTTGCGTCCCGCGCCCAGTTGATGATCCGATTCCGTTCCTGCCCCCGCCGGAGAGCGCCAAGTGAAAACACATGGATCCCAGTCATCTGGCCGATGCCGGGCAGGTCAGTCAGTTGGATAGCCTGGTCCGGCCTGGCATCGTCACGGACCGCAAACAGTTCCCGGGGTGGACCGTTGGTGTTGGCCGAGGGCATGTCGCGGATTTCCAGGAACCAACGATGCCCCCTGTGCAAGGCTCGGGACGGCGGAGCCGGGTATCCCAGCGGCGTCAAGGTGCGCTTGGCATCCTTCACCGTCATGGCATGAAGGCGGCCGTCCATCGTGAAGTAGAGGCGGCCGGCGAGGGATTCGACGCCGAGCGGCGCCGAGTCCGAGCGCGGCACAACGATGGTGTAACCGTCCCCGGGTTTCACGTCGCGGTGGACGAGAAGCTTGCCCGCGCGCGTGAGTTTGAGGCTATAACACTCGAAACCGTATTGAACGGGGAAGGGCTCCGACACGGTCTTGCCGTCTTTGACGTGCACGCCCCAGAGGTCCCAGGTTCGCAGCCGGTCGCTGGTGAAGAGGATGACCGGCTGGTTGGGGGACCAGATCGGCGTGCGGCAGTTGCCCGGGAGATTCAACGGACGAGTGGCGCCAGTCGCCACTGCCGTCACGTACAGCGCATGCGGCGGCGGCTTCCCCGGCTCGCCCTCTCCCGTGGGCCTGGAATAGACCACGTGCTGCCCGTCAGGCGAGAACCGGGCGTGCTCGACCGCGTTCGAGCTGAACGAGACCAGCAGGCGGACCTGACCCTCCGGCACCGAAACCGCCGCCAATCCAGGTTCGTTGCGGCGGGCGCACACCAGCCACTTGCCGTCGGGGGACCAGTCCTGGGGCTCGTAGTAGTTGAAATCCGAGGCCGACAGCACCGGCACGAGCAAGCGGAACTCGCCCGTCTCCGGCGCGACGATCCGGAGATCAGGCTTGTGAGTGGGCGGGGCCATCCACAAATAGGCGAGCCACCGCGCGTCCGGCGACCACGCGTAACCTTCGAAGGGCATCTCGAAGACAGCCGGCTGGTTGGTCAGGCTGAGGCGCTTCATGGCTTGGGCATAGAGATCCTGCGTGAACTCGAAAATGCCAAGGGCGTCCCGCCCACTTCCCACGAACTTCCGCAGCTTGCCCGACTCGAGCCGCCGCACGGTCACGCCGCCCTCGCCTTGGGTCCAATCCGTGTAAGCAAGATAACGCTCGTCCGGAGACAGGGCGACCGCCTTTTCGACAAGGGTCAGGCCATTGAAGACGCCACGGGCGCGGGAGTCGGTGCTGCGGGATGCCGCCGGCGGCTGGCTCAGCGCGGTATCGAGCTGCGCCCGGGTGGAGGCCGCCACACCCTCAGCCTCGCGCGTTCGGACGAATTGCCAGTAGCTGAGCGCAGCCGCGATACCGATCACCGCGGCAACGCTGCCGGCGATGATGAGCTCGGTTCGGCGACGTCGGGCGAACTTCCCCAGTCGATAGCGCATCGTGGGCGGCCCGGCCAGAACCGGTTCGTGGCGCAGATGATGTCGGAGGTCGTCGGCCAGGGCGTGCGCCGTCTCGTAGCGACGCCCGCGGTCCTTCTCCAGCGCCTTCATCACAATCCAGTCCAGATCGCCTTGCACCTCCTTCCATTTCTGACTCCTGTCCGCTGACTTCTGACCTCCGCCCTCTGTCCTCCGTTCTCTGTCTTCTGTCCTCTGACGTTTGGTCAACTCCGTCAGGCGGACGGAGGGCTTGGCCGGCTCGGTCTCCCGGATCATTTGCCGGATCTCATCCAGGGCGGCCTTGCGCAGCGTCTCCGGGTCGAAGGGCGTCACGCCCGTCAGCAGCTCGTAAAGCAGCACGCCCAGCGAGTAGATGTCGCTGCGGCCGTCTACGTCCACGCCGCTCAAGGCCGCCTGTTCGGGGCTCATGTAGGCGGGGGTGCCGACCATCTGCTGGAAGGCGGTGAAGAGGGTCTTCTCCGTGAGCTTCTGGCCCAGGGCTTTGGCGACGCCGAAGTCGATCACCTTGGGCACGGGTTCGCCGTCAATGAGAGTGACCAGGATGTTGGACGGCTTGAGGTCGCGGTGGATGATCCCTTTCTGGTGGGCGTGCTGGACGGCGGCACAGACCTTCATGAACAGCTCGAGGCGGGCGGCGGTGGCGAGTCTCTGTTGGTTGCAGTAGTCCGTGATCGGGATTCCGCGAACCAGCTCCATCACGAAATAGGGCCGGCCGGTCTCGGTGGCCCCAGCATCCAGAACGCGGGCGATGTTCGGGTGGTCCATCAGCGCCAGGGCTTGCCGCTCCGCCTCGAACCGGGCGATGACCTCGCGGGTGTCCATGCCCGCCTTGATGATCTTGAGAGCCACCTTGCGACGCAGCGGTTCGGTCTGCTCGGCCATGTAAACCCGGCCGAATGCGCCTTCGCCGATCTCTTCCAGCAGCCGATAGCGGCCGATCATCCGGCCGGGACCCTCGAGCAAGTGGTCTTTCTGGTGGCCGTCAGCCTCCAGGAAATGGCTGGCCTGATCGTGAGCTCGCAGCAACGCTTCGACCCGTTGGCGCAGCTCGGGCTTGTCCTGGCAGGCTTGGTCCAGGTAGCGCGCCCGTTCCTCCGGCGTGGTCAGGGCCAGGGTGGCGGTGAACACGGCGCGCGTCTCATGCTTCCTATCGCTCATCATCTATCCAGGCGAGAGCGGATGGCGGTTTGCACCGGCATCTTTGCGGAGCGCCTCGAAGAGCCAGGCCCGGGCATAGGCCCAGAGGCCGTCGGCCTCCCGCCGGGTCAATCCCATGATCTGGGCGGCCTCCTGATGGCCCAGCCCCGCGAAGCATCGCAGGTCCACCAGCCGGGCTGCGTCCGGGTCCTCCGCGGCGAGCTTTTCGAGAGCCTCGTCCAGGGCGAGCAGCTCCTCCGAACGCACCGGCACTGGCGCCACGACGTCGTCCAGGCTGACTCGATCGAGGCCGCCGCCGTGTTTGGGGGATTTCTTTCGCCGGGCGTTGTCGATGAGGATGCGGCGCATGGCGGTCGCGGCGGCACAGAAGAAGTGCTTCGAGTCGTGCCACTTTCGATCTTCCTCGCGCACGAGCCGGAGCCAGGCCTCATGCACCAGGGCGGTGGCCTGGAGGGTCTGGCCGGGACGTTCTTGGGCGAGCTTGTGCGCCGCCAGTTGGCGCAGCTCCTCGTAGACAAGGGGCAAAAGCTCCTCCGCAGCGCGCGCATGGCCATCTTGGATGGCCGCCAGGATTCGCGTCACGTCGCTCATCGGCCATCGGA
>JAGNEZ010000128.1 GCA_018003015.1 Phycisphaerae bacterium
AGCTTCCGAACGTGTGCTACGCGCCGGCATGACCCATGTCCTCCTTGAAACCCCCAACTCCGGCCGTCTTCCATGACTGCCAGCCAGCATCATACCAAAAACGCCCGCCTAATGTGTCACGGACCCCGTGAAAAAGGTGTCAGGATGATTTTCTAGCCGTCCGGGTCGATTGCCTGTTCAGGATCGGTTCCCGGCGTCCCGTCGCCTTGGCGGTTCAACTCGGAGTTGCACCGCGGGCCCCACCCCGTTCTTCGCGGTGAGCGGGCGCTCAAGAAGAGCTCACCGACCCAAGAAACCCCCGATGCAGGAAGCCAATCACTCTTTGGAGGCCCACCAGCACACATCATAGTGCTGCCAGGCGACCCCCGCAGTAAAGATCCGGGTTGTGCCGTTGATCATCGCCCCACAGTCGGATGTGGCCGTGGCCCAGCCCTCGATACTCTGACCTTGGGGATACCAGAAACTCACCTGGTTGTTCGTGACGCCCCAGCCCCAGCCCTCGCGCCGGCCGAAGTTGACGCTCCAAACCGTTCCGTCCGCGTGGAGAACCAGCCGGTCGTCATCCGTATCGTAGCGGTCCTCAGTCCCATTGCAGTCGTTGTCGTAATGCCGGCGCCAGGTGCCGGCCAGATCGTTCATGGTACACATCGGCGTCGGTTCTTCCACATACTTGATGTTGATCCACTGAAAACCGGCCCAGTACCACCCGCCCAGCAGGATCCCACCCAATCCGGAGGGGTCCATGAAGCCCTCGACGTGGAATCCGATGAGGTTGTCGCCTTCCTGCAACGCAAGTACTGACGAATTGGCCAGCTTCTCAGGCGGGCTGCCGTATCGATAAGCGGTAATCCGCTTCTGGAAGCCCGTCGGCACGTCCACCATCACCTGGGCTCGCGGCCGGCCAACCTCGACCTCGCTCGGCCGGTTCAGATCCAGCTGATACGAAACCCCCGTCTCTTTGTTATCTTGACCCAGCTCGAGAATCCTGTAGTTCAGCACTGGAAAGCCGCCGCCCGGCCCGCTCAGGTCGGTGTTCTCGATGTCGGTGAACAACTTGCCAAGTGCGCTCCAGTGGTTGGTGCTGGTCTTGCCGCAGAAGTACACGGCGCCAAACTTCAGCGTCGACTCAAGCTGATCGAAGGAGTCCGAGGGGCTGAAGATCATCGTCTTGCCCTGCCCCGGCGAGTTCGGGTCGGCGACATAGAGCGCACGGGGCTTCAGCGAGCTAGCGCTTGGATTCGGACCGGTCCACCTGTAACACAGTACAACGTGCGTGCCCTTTCCCTCCGGCAACTCTACAAGCAGGATCTGCGGCTCCCCGGTCTCGCGCAACGCCGCGAGCGTGGCATAGAACTGTCGTGCCTCCAGTGAGAGTTTTCTCCCATCAGAACGAATCATGTCGAGGAATCTCGTCTGCGTCACTCCTTCAATTCCACGAGCCACGGCGATCGAGCTCAGCCAAATCCCCTCGTCATCATCCAACGAGAAGCCAGACGTCTTCAGCCCGGAGAGCAGGGTCGAGCTGTCAAACGCTTCGCGAAGCGCCGGCTGATTGCGGCCACGCCGCCGCTCCAGGTAGTAATAGAGCTCGCTCAGGCACATGCCGCCGGCGATACCCGTGGGTTCGAGGTAGCTGCCCTCATTCCGAAACGGCCAGTCATCGGCGCCCGGGGCGAAGTCGCTGTCCAACGGTCGCGCGGACAACTCCCAGCGATTGTATCGCTTGGCAACCGCGTCGGAGAAGTGACGAGTCACCACGGTGATGGAGGTGTCATCCTGATCGATCGGAGTCATAGCCTCCATCTTGCCGTTCTCGCTGTCGTACAGGAAGGCCACGGCCACCTCGTCATCCGCCACGCTGACCGGGATCCTCAGCGTCATGAACTCCTCAGCATATTCACCCCCGTTGTCGATGGAGATCAAGGGCGAAGCGACCTCTCCCCCGGTGGAGAATGAGGAATCAAGGATCGGACGGTACGAGATAGTGAAGCTCCTGGGGCTGAGATACGCGCCCGGAGGCACGTTGATGGACAGGCCATGCAGCGGGCTGGCCGAATCGTTGACGGTCAACGTACCACCCTCCGATCCGATCGTGCCACCGCCGGCCAGTAGCTCCTCGCCGGTCACCAGCGGCAGGGGTCTACCGCCCGGCGGCGTCGGCGCGCACGCACCCCCCAATACCGCCAGAAGACAAACACCCAGAACAAGCATCTTCCGTACAAACAAGCTTGAGTACACAGCGATCATGATCCGCTCCTCCGACTTGATCGCCCTCCGTGGTCTACGATGTCCAGGATGTGACCCGTCCTGTTCACGTCTATTGTACCACAGTCTACCCCCGTCGATATGCCATTTTGACGGTTCAATAGCCTTCACACGCTCAAGCTCTGCGTCAACAACGGCGAGATGGGGGCGAGAAAGGAATGAGCGGAAACCGGTAACCGATGTCCCAACGGGCAAGTCAAAGGAGTCGGAAGCGAACCATCCCCCGTTGAGGCCGTGGTGGCCCGGCCGCACGGCCAGAAGGCCGCAACGTCAGCGGGCCGAATCGCACCTCAGTAGCCAGGGCAGGCGGTTCTCACCCAAAGCGAGAGGCTCGCCTGCCGACCGTCACCACCGTTCATCTCCCGCAGTTCGGATCGGCCACGACATCCGGCGGGCTGAGACACCGTTGAAGGATACCGAGATGGGACTGATCGACGTCGCCGTCATTATCGAAGTCCCTGTCCTGATACCCAGGGGCCGCCGCATATTCCCTGACGTCGGCTTGCGACATCTAGCGGCCGGATAAAGGGTCATGCGGCCGGATAACGGGTCATGAGCCATTTTCCAGATAGAGGTCTCCCCGAAGCTGGACGGAACGCGCTCATAGACTGACCTCAACGACCGCAAGTGTCGACCAGGACGTGATGATCGACTACACGGCCGCCGGGGACGTGGAAACGAATACGGCCGAGGTGCTGTACTTCTTGCACGGGGCCCTGGGCAGCGTGGTCGGGCTGGCCGACGCAAGCGGGAACCTGGTCGAGAGGTACGAGTACGACCCCTACGGCCGGACGTACATTACCGCCCCGAACGGTACAGCCCGGCCGGTGTCGGCCTACGGCAACCCGTTCGCCTGGACCGGCCAGCGTTACGACCCGGCGGTTCGGCTGTACCACTTCTGGGCCCGAAGCTACTCGCCCTCCCTGGGCCGCTGGCTGCAGCGCGATCCGCTCGATTACGTGGATGGGGTGGGGTTGAATGAGTATGTGAGGGGAGGGCCGCCAAGCATGACCGATCCGCTTGGGCTTCAATACGCCCCCCAACCACCTCCCGAACCGCCTTCGACGGGAGATGTTGTTGGGGGCGACGGGTTTGCCGCTGGACGGGGAATACCCCGGAAGTCGCCAGCAGACACTACGCCTCCAGCCCCGACCTTGACGGTGATTCCCGCCGCGCGGCTGGCCTAGATTGCGACGAAAAAGGGACCAGTAAAAGGCCAGGGGGCACAGGCGGAGAAGGCCATTCCAGAGGTGGACAAGCCGGGACACCCAATCCGGCAGAAGACCAATAGACCCAACAGAAACAGGGTGTTATCCCCGAGTGCCCAGAGATGTCCATTAGTGTTAATAAGGGGTACCGTTCCCCGCTGGACTCGAACCAGCAACCTTTGGCTCCGGAGGCCAACGCTCTATCCAATTGAGCTAGGGGAACTAAGTCTTTTATTTAGAATACGTTACGAGCAAAAAGGCCCGGCATCTCCGAATCCTTAAGTTGACACAAAAACGACCCAACCACATTCCCAGACTCTCCCGCAAGCCGGACGCGTCCGGTCGCTATTGTATATCATTTCGGGATGCCCATGGCAAGATGTGCCGCGTTCGCTTCCAGCGGACCCGCGACGAATCTGAGCGGGAGTACCGTCGCTGGATCCGGACCAACTACGGGAGGGACCGCGAGGATGACGACGGAACCACCCCCGAGCCCGAGCCCGGCCCGGAGATCGGGAACACCCTGAAAGCCATCATCGCCGCCTACATTGCAGCCGAGCACGAGCGGGTACGGCCTGACGAAGCGGAACGGAACCAGGGCACGATCGGGATCGCAGAGTACTGGGACATCCGCCACCAGGCCCTCAAGATCGGCCTGTGGGCCAAGGAGCATTTTGGCGACCGCTTCGAAACCGTCGCCTTCGGCGACCTCATGGATATCAGCGACTGCGACGCCATGATGCTCCACTTCATTCAGCATCTTCACTACGCCAAGACGAGAGTCAACAAGACTCGCCGGCGGTTCTGGGACATTGTCCGCTTTGCGAAAGGACGCCCGTTCCGCCAGCAACTCACCTTCCTGTCCATGACCTGGACCCGCAACACCCGGTGGAACGACTGGGCGGCCCTCTCCGAGGGATGCTATCTGCTGCGGACGAACTTGACCGACACCGACCCGGCCACGCTGTGGAAACGATATACCCAGCTCACCGAGGCGGAGTGGGCCTTCAGAATCCACAAGGATGAATTGGAAATTCGACCGGTCTTTCATCAGAAGCCCGATCGCGTCCTTGCTCACATTCTGATCTGCTTCCTGGCCTACGTGTTGTGGAAGGCTCTGGCTCAGTGGATGCGAGGTGCGGGGCTGGGCGATGCCCCTCGGACACTGATGGAGGAGTTCGCCAAAATCAAGAGCGGCGACGTGGTCCTGCCAACGGTGACCGGTGATGGTCGACCGGGCAAAACGGTGTACGTCCGGTGCGTGACCACGCCCGACCGCGCCCAACGCGTCCTGCTGAACCGCCTGGGGCTCACACTGCCCCAGCGGTTGCGATACCTGGAAGAGGTTACGCAAATGTAGTCACGACTGTGGAGCAAAACCGGCCCTGGCGCTATCCCCAGGGCCGATTGCCTCCTACAAATCCGGAACTTGGGTTACCCTTGCCGGCCAACCTGTTCCCGAGCTTCCAGGAGGGCAAGCGGATCGTCAACAGCGACGGCCACGTCGAGGTGGCCAAGGCGTACTACTCGGTTCCGCCGGAGTACCTGGGCCGAACCGTGTGGGTCCGATGGGAGAGCCGGGTGGTTCGCATCTTCGACGAGCGGATGAATCTGATCACCGAGCACGCTCACACCCATGAGGGCCAGTTCGATACCAATCCGCTGCACGTCTCCAGCCGCAAGATCTCCAGCATCGAGCATGGGGCTGCCTGGATGCTGAACAAGGTGAGTCAGATCGGACCGCAGGCCACTCGCTGGGCGGAGGCGATGTTGAAGAGCCGGGGCATTGAGGGCGTGCGGGTTCTTCAGGGGCTGATGAGCCTGACCTGCAAGCACGCCTGGGGCGGCATCGAGAAGGCATGCGAGATCGCCCACGGCCATGGTGCTTACCGCCTGCGCGACGTGCGGAATCTGATTGATCGGCAGGCATCCGCCCAAACCCAGTTCGAGTTCGCCCAGGAGCATCCGATCATCCGGAGCCTGGCGGAGTACGGAGAGTTGGTTCACTCGACATTCCAGAAGGAGAACCCATGAACGAAACGCTACGAACGGCCTTGAAGAAGCTACGGCTGTCCGGCATGGCCCAGTCGCTGGACGTACGCTTGCAGGAAGCCGCCGGACACGGCCTGAATCACCTGGAGTTCCTGGAATTGATCCTCCAGGACGAACTCATGGTCCGCTCCGACCGGCACATGAACCGCCGGTTGCGGGCGGCCTTGTTCCGCGAGCCCAAGACCCTGGAGGACTTTGACTTCTCGTTCAACCCGTCGATCAAGAAGAAGCAGGTCTACGACCTGGCGACCTGCCGGTTCATCCGGGAAGCCCGCCCGATTCTATGGCTGGGACCACCGGGAACGGGAAAAAGTCATCTCTGCCAGGCCATCGGCTACCAGGCGATCAAGGCCGGCCACACCGTTCTGTACCGCTCGATCTTCGACGTGGTCCGGGACTTCCTGCACGACGAGGCCCTCAGCGGCGAGGAGAAAGTCCTGGCCCGGTACCTGAAGCCCGACCTGCTGATCATCGACGACTTCGGAATGAAGCAGTTACCGAAACGGTCCGGCGAATACCTGTTCGAGATCATCATGCGCCGGTACGAGGTCCGGTCCACGATGATGACCTCGAATCGCCCCTTGGAGGACTGGGGCAAGCTGATCGGCGACGTCCCCGCGGCCACCGCGATCCTCGACCGGTTCCTGCACCATGCCGAGGTCGTCACCATCACCGGCCGGAGCTACCGGCTGAAGGACCGCGCCGGCAAAACGGAAACGGCAACGACCAGGAAAGCTCAAACCGGTTCCGACGATTGAAAAGAGAAGAGCCTTTGAGGTATAAGAACGTGATCATCACTGGCTGGGTTTAGGGCGCCTCTACCTGGCTGGTTCTCGGGCGCCTCTCGACAGCCTCTAGGCCCAGCAATACTATCGGCAGATCAGGGGTTATTGGGATAGGCTCTTAGCTCCTGTCGGAATCCGCCCGCTGTGTTGGGGAAGCCCTGTACTTTGGGGCTCCTTCCTGTTATCCTAATGGTCACATCAGGGCCAGCGCGCATAGATAGGTAAGCTGGGAGGTCTGGCGCGATGGATAGGCATCGTGTATACCTTTCGCAAGTACGCCGTATGGAGCGGCGAGAGTCTCTTGCGAAAGGAGTCTGCCGATGGCC
>JAGNEZ010000129.1 GCA_018003015.1 Phycisphaerae bacterium
GGGGGGTGGGATGGTATTGGCCGGGGATGGCTTTGACGGAACGAACCCATGGCTTGGAGGCGGGAACCGCGTTTCTGACCGCGCCAGAGGGGTTTGGTGCCTGATTTGGAGAAAGTCTTTGCGCCAAACGAAGCCAATTGGCGGGCTGGAGACGGTTGTGGTCTTTCCGCTCGCGGGCGGGTTTGACTGCTGAGCGGTGATTGCGGTTGGCCAAACGAAGCCATTTGCGTCTCTTTCCGGGGCCGACATCCGGGGGTTTAGGGGTTCCCGGGTGCTGATCGGTGCGGGGTAGGGCCAAGCTGGTTCTTGGTGTGAATAACACGTCGGCTGTCCCGGGGAGGGTTGTTGCCCAGTTGGCTGAGGTTAAAGGGTGCTGTTCTCCAGGGGCTCATGTCGTTTGCCAGGGCCTTTGCCTGCGGTTGACGGTGCTTGCGTTTTTCGCTGCTCGGCGGCGGATGGGCTTCTGTTGCTGGTGGTGGTGGTTCTGCCGGTGTCGAGGCGGCGCCGGTGGTGGTGCTGGCTTGTGGTCGGCTTTGTCGAGGTCAGCTGTTGGCTGGTGGCGGATGGGTGGTCAGACGGGTGGGGCGGCGTCGAGATCGACGTTGGCCAGTTCGGCCATGACGGCGGCGTACCAATTCTCGCCGAAGCGTCGGCGTCCGTGGAGGCAGACCGCGCCTGCCGCGATGGGGGCGATACGGGTGGCGGTGGTGAGGAAGGGGAGTGCGGCGTCGGGCGTATCTGGCAGGGCGACCATGGCCTCGTGCTCGTGGTCCTGGTCGTGGGCGATTCGCGTTTCCAGCTTGGAGCGGCAGAGGGCGAGTTGGGCGTCGAAGATGAGTTCGGGCTGGCGGATCCAGGCGTCGCGGATGAGCCCGATGCAGACCAGGTTGGCGACCTCGTTGGTTGTGACCATGAGTTCCTCGCTCAGCTCGCGGCGAAGACTGGCGAAGGCATCGAGGGTGCCGTCGGGCCGGCGTTCATCGGCTTCGAGGCTGCCGCCGAACGTGTGGATGTAGCCGGCATGGCAAGCGACGCGGTGGCTGCGGCGGCCGTAGAGCAGCCAGCCGTCGGAGGTAATGACCGTGGCGGTTGTGCCGATCGGGTTTCCGAAGTATTCCCAGCCCAGCTTGTCGCCGAGGGGGTAGTTGACGTAATTGGTGCCCATGAAGTTGGCGTAGTCGGTGGGTCCGACCTGGATGGTCAGGGTGTGGTCGACGATTTCGTGGTGGAGGAGTCGAGCCAGCTGGCCGTTGAACAGTTTTCGTCCCTCGCGCCGGGCCTGCTCGTGGAACTGTGTCCACGCCTGTGCGACCAGGGTATCGATGGTCGGGTGTGGTGGCCGGGGTTGGTCGCGCCACAGGAGGCGAAGGTTGTCGGGGGTGAAGTGGCCGAAGACGTCGACGGTGAACACGGGACGAGGCATTGAGACGATCATAACCGTTGGGGCGAGGAAGCGGTACGGATCTGTTTTCCGGGTTGGGGGTTATCGACCGGGGCGGGGGCTGCCGTGCGTGTCCGGCCGGCTCAGGAGGGGGGTTTCTTCTCCGGCTCACCGCCGGGCGAGGATGATCCCGCTTCGGCGAGGGTGGTTTTGATCAACTCACGGAGGACCCGATCGCCGTCTTTGGTCAGGACCATCTCGATTTGCAGGGCCAGCACCGGGGCGGGCCATTGGGGGTTCAGGCGCATGAGTTTGACGGCGTCTTTTTCGGTGGTCACGATGGCGTCGAGCTGCTCCTCTTGTACCCACCTTTCAAGGCTTTTTACATCCTTGGACCGGTATGGATAGTGGTCGGGCACGAACTGATTGGCGAGCGGGTGGATGTTCAGGTTTTCGAGTGTCTGGACGAAGGTCTCGGGGCGGGCGATTCCGGCCAGGCATCCGATTCGCCGGTATTTGCCGGGATGGGTTTGCTGGCCGCTCAGATCGACGAAGCCTGCCGGGCGGTGGACGGCCTGGAGGATGGGCACCTCGGCTCTGGCTCGCCGGCGGAGAGTCTGCTCGATGGTGGTGAGCTGGTCGGGGGTGACCTGATCGGTTCGGGTGATGATCAGGACATCGGCTCGAGCGAGGCCGGCCAGGGGTTCGCGGAGCAGTCCGCGGGGGAGGACATATCCGAAGCCGAAGGGTCGGGTGGCGTCGATGAGCACGATTTCGAGGTCTCGGCTGATTCGTCGGTGTTGGAGTCCGTCGTCGAGCACGGCGGCCGTCGCTCCGTACTCGGTGATGGCCAGCTGGCCGGCGGCGAACCGGTCGGGGTGGGCGATGACGACGGCCTGGGGGCACTGGCGGGACATCATGACCGCCTCGTCGGCGAAATCCTGGGTGGAGGCCTTGTATCCTCGGCAGAGCACCGCCGGTTTGCGTCCGTGTTGGATCAGGTGGTGGCAGACCCAAACGGCCATGGGGGTCTTGCCGGTGCCGCCGACGGTGAGATTGCCGATGGAGATGACCGGGATCTCGAGCCATCGGGGCATGGCGAGGTGGTCGTACCAGTGGTTGCGGATCCGGAGCAGGCCTTGATAGGGGAGCGACAGGCCGAGCAATCCGGCTCGAGCGGCGGTGGCGGCCAAGCCACGGCGTTGGCCGCTGATCAGGTCGACATAGGATGAAGAGAGGTTCAAGGGGGCCATTCCTTTGCAGGTTGGGCGTTCTATGGGTGTTCGCGAAGTACAATCGACGCGCATGTCACGCAGGTGCCGCTGGGCCGGTCGGAGGCCTGGTCGTAGCGGAGAACGTCGGCCCGGGCGTGAGGGAGGGCGGTCATGAGGGCGAACAGGCAGCCGGAGCTGCAGATCCGCGTACTGTTATCGTGGCTGCGGATGACCTCAAGGAATTGTGCGGCATCGCCCGACACGAAGGCCTCCAGCGCCGCCCGGTCCTTCGCTGCGACCTCGTTGCGGAACTCGTCGTCCAGATCCCGCTGGTCGCCGAACCGGGGGCCCACGTGGCTCAGGTCGGCGCCGGCGACGACGATCGTCTGGTCGGGGTCCTCCTGGATCAGATCGCGGAGGGCTTCGGCGAACACGCGGAGGTCCACGCCGTTGCCGTCATAGGGTGCGGTGCCCGACGGGCCGCACGGGTCGTGGCACAGCACGGGTACGATCTGGAAATTACCTGCCCCGAGAACATACTGGAGGATCATGAGTTGCAGTTCGACGGAATGTTCGCGCTGATGATCGAGCTCGTACTCGCACAAGTCGGTGAGGCATCGTTCGCTGAGCTGGTGGATGAAGGCCCGATCGGTGGGGGTTGTTCCGAGTGAAGTGGCGAAGTCTTTGCCGGTGGCGACCACGGAGGTGGCCTGGCCGAAGTGGTTGGTGCCGAGGATCACGAATCGTTTAGCGGGGCAATCCGCGTGGAGCAGGCTGTAGGCATCTGCGTAGCAGCGTTGGCCGCGGGGGTAGTCGAGATGGGGGGCGACGAGGCCGGCGATTCGGCCGCCCGCCTGGTGGGGCGGTGCGGGTTCGTTCGCGCGGAACAGACGTTCGAGCATAGCGGCGGTGGATTCGTGTTCCTCGCCGGGTTCGGCTTGACTCTCGGCCGATTGCCGGGCTGGGGCTGCGTGGTACTCGGCGTGGAGTTTCTGGAGGTGTTCGAGGAAGGAGGCGCTGTCGAGGTAGCGGGCCGCGTCGAGTTGAGCGACGAGGTTTTCCAGTTGGCTGAAGGGGAGGGTGGCGCCGAACTGTTGACGGAAAGCCGCCTGGATTTGATCGGGGCCGTTTTTGCCGTCCAGGAGGGAGAAGATGAACAGTCCGGCGGGTGAGACGGTTATCGGACTGACGGCCAAACCGGAGGGGTCATGGACGATGAGGACCTGTTGGCCTTCGTGTTCGCCGGGGAGGACCTCGACGGGCCTGAGCCGGGGGTAGGGTTTGGACAGGGGCATCAGGGATCTGCCTTTCGCTCGGTGGGCGTCGGTCCGGACATGTTTGGAGAGCATACCCGATGGGCGTGGCGAAGGCGACTTTGGCGAGTGTTTTGGGGTCTGGGGATCACGGCTGGTGGGGTGAACGGCCGATGAACAGGGGCGGCTGATTTGGGGTGGGGGGTGTGGTTTGGTGGGGGTTGTTGTCTTCGGGTATAGTACGGGGTTGCGAAGCGAGCAGCGTGCTTGCGGGTTGGGAGACGGTCATGGCCGCCCGGGTGGGTGGGATGACCCGGGAGTCGAAGTGGGTGACTTGGATTGCGGCGCTGATCTGGTTGACCTTGACGGCGGCCACGCTGCCGGCCGGATCCCACCCTGCGTTTGCGAGCGATATCGGCGGGTCGGGCGGTTGCCTGGCGGTGGAGAGTCCGGCGTGTCCGGAGCCGGAGGGGGCGGGGGTGCCGGTGTCGCCGTCGCGTGCGGTGTGGGTCAGTGCGACCTTTGACGTGTGGGATGGGAGTCTGGCGCGGGTGTCGGTCGATCCCGCACCTCGGTTGCCCATGGTATCCTCTTCGACGGCCACCGGCATTGTGGGTGGTGGTCCCCGGGTTGGTTCCTGGCGGTCGAGAACCGAGATCCGCGGCGCGAGCGACCCGTCTCAGCATGGGTGGATGGCCTGCCGATATGCGCACGCGCCGCCTGTCTTCTGCTAACCGAACCGTTCGGTCGCGTCCGGTGCCGTCGCGCGGTTCGGGCTCCGGCCGTTTGACTTTTCACGCATATGGATGAATCGGCGTTTCCGTCAGAGAGACGAACTCACTTTCCGCTGAGGAACAGACATGGGCGATAAGAATTTATGGTCGAAGTTGGGGCTGATTGTTGTTCTGGTTGGGCTGAGTGCCTGGCAGATCTGGCCGCTGGACAAGACGAAGCTGAAGCCGGGGATCGACCTGGGCGGCGGGCACAGTTTGCTGTTCGAGGTTGACGACAGTGGGCTGGACTCCAGTCAGAAGAGTGGTCTGGCGGAGAAGGTGACCTCGATTTTGAGGCAGCGGGTTGATCCGCAGAACAGTCGGAATCTGGTTTGGCGTTCGATTGGCTGGAACCGGATTGAGATCCAGATGCCCAAGACCGAGTCGGTGAAGCGGGAGGCTTTTGACAGCGCCAAGCAGGCGCTGGTTGCCACGAGCATCACGGAGGCCCAGATTCGGGCGGCGATGAGCCTGCCGGCCGACCGGCGTCAGTTGGAGTTTGATGCCCTGGTGAAGGGTGTGCCGGCGCGGAAGGCGTTGTTCAGCAAGCTGGCCGAGATTCATGACAAGTACGTGCAGTTGTCCACGGCGGCGGCGGGCACCCAGCCGGCGGAGGCCACCAGCCAACCGGCGGCCACTCGGCCGACCAGTGCCGTTCTGGCCAAGGATGCGGACCAGGCGTTTATTGACCGTCGGAAGGCCATTGAGGAGATTCTCAAGACCAACCTGGACATCCGGGTGCTCATGGACGTGCTCGAGCTGGACAAGAAGAGCGAGGTGCGTGCGGATCGGCTCAAGACGATCAAGGAGCAGCACGGGGGCCTGGCCGCCCAGATTGACGCCCTGATCGTCGGGTATGACGAATGGGCTGGCCAGAAGGGTTCGCTGGATGATCCGTCGGATCTCATGCGGCTGCTTCGTGGTGCGGGCAAGCTCGAGTTTCGGATTCTCGCCGAGCGCGACCGGAGCAATCCGGGCCGGACGGACTGCAACAATCCCGCCTACAAGGAGGACATCAACAAGTACGTTGACCAGCTGAAGAAGTACGGACCGCGGCCGCGGGAAGGCGACAACTTCCGCTGGTTTGAGGTTTCCAAGCCGGAGGAGAACAGCATCACCTCGCCCGGGGCTTACATTGTCGAGGAGTACCTGGGGGTCAAGTACGTTCTGACTCACGCCACGGCGGACATGGGTCTGCTGAACGAGGGGGCCAACGACTGGTCGCTTCGCGGGGCCTATCCTGGGCGCGACCCGCAAGGCCGTCCGGCGGTGAATTTCGAGCTGGACACGCGTGGCGGCAACCGGTTCTCCAAGTTGACCCGCGAGAACCTCCAGCGGCCTCTGTGCATCTTCCTGGACAACACGGCGATCTCGGCGGCCACGATTCGCAGCGAGATCAGCACCAACGGGCAGATCAGCGGCAACTTCTCCATCCAGGAAGTTCAATACCTGGTGAACACGCTGGACGCGGGCGTGCTGCCGGCTCGTCTGAAGGAGACGCCTCTTCAGCAGAAGAGTGTGGGGCCGTCGCTGGGGGCGACGAATCACGCCAAGGGTGTCTACTCGGCCATCCTGGCCACCATCCTGGTGGTCCTGTTCATGGCCATCTACTACACCTTCAACGGGGTGATCGCCGACATTGCCCTGCTGATGAACCTGGTGATCACGCTCGGGGTCATGTCGTTCCTGCAAGCGACGTTCACGCTGCCGGGCATTGCGGGCATGGTGTTGACCTTGGGCATGGCGGTGGACGCGAACGTGCTCA
>JAGNEZ010000130.1 GCA_018003015.1 Phycisphaerae bacterium
CAGACTAATGTAGTGGCAGGGTAGATCAGCGGGAGATCGCCCGACGTGTACAGCCGGGAGGCACGCCGGTTCGAATCCGGCCCCTGCCGACCTTTGGAGGAGGAGACGTTGACCGCATCCGAGATGCTGGCGATGGAAGTGATGCCTGGGGCGTGTCTCGTGGAGGTCACGGACGGCCCCGAAGCCTCGCAGGGCGGGATTTTCTACGCCGACCGCTACAGGCCGATGCCCGGTTGGGGCTTTCTCCGCAGACTGGCCCCCGATTGCGTCGGAAAAGGCGCGTCCGAGGGCGACAATGTGGTGTTCAAGCGGTGGGCGGGCAAGCATTTTGAGACCGACGACGGCAAAACGCTCGTTCTGTGCGACTTCGACAAGCACATTGAGGCCGTAATCGAGGGAAACTGTGAGTAGCAGCCACGCGATAGCCGAACAGGAGCCGAAACAGCGTCTTTCGACCGACGATCTGACCACTCTGGGCCGCATTATCGGGCGCGACCTGACCGCATACCGCTCCGACGCGGCTGATTTGCTCGATAAGGTGTCCGCATGGCGCGATCAGTACGATGGGACGGCCTCCAAGCCGAAAGGGGCGCAGGCCTGGCAGTCGAACGTCAGCATCCCGAAGACCAAAGCGACCGTTGACAGCATCGCTGAGAACGTGACGACCGCTCTCTGCAACATTTCGCCGTATACCATCGTGGAAGCCGAGGACGTTGACGATCCCGAGGCCGAGGACGGCATGGAGGACTGGATTCAGGACTGGAACGAGCGCACGCGGCTCCGGTCGAAGATCCTGCTGGCGGTGCGCGAGGCGGCAACCACAGGGCAGGCATGGCTCAAGCCGACAGTGGTACGCACGGGCAAGCCCGCGCCGATGTGGACGGGCGAACCGCTCAACGTGACGCAGCTCGACATCGTGCCGAGGTGCGAGGTCGTCATCACCGAGGACATGGCCCTGCTCCCCGCGACCGCTCCGAACTTCTCGCAGGCGAGAGGCGCGTTTTCCCGCGTGTACCTGCGGTGGAACGAGATCAAGCAGGCACTGAAGTCCAAAAGTTTCTACGAGGACAGCGTAAACAATCTCAAGGCCGAGTGGATGGAGAGCCACCCGCAGACCAAACAGCAGGAAGTCTCCGGCATCACGCCGGAGGAGCCTGACGAGATATGGGGCGCAAGGTTCGAGTGTTGGGAGGGCGTCTACCGGTGGTGCAAGCCGGGCGACGACGAGGAGACCGAATGGCTCATCCTCGCGGCCCACAGGTCCGACAGTGGCGGCGACGCGATCATCCTGCGGTGCAGTCCGTACAGCGAGATTTACGGCAACCAGTGGTTCTTCTCGCCGGTCATAATGAAGCCGTCCGCGAACAGCATGTGGGGCGAGCCGGTAGCGGAGACCATGCGCGGGATGCAGGCGTGGATCAACGCCACGTTCAGCCAGATCAGCGACGCGATCACCATAAGTATTCTGCCGCCGATGGCGATACCGCAGGGCCAGGAATCGCAGTACCGCAAGTACAAGTGGGGGCCGATGGAGCGTTGGCCCGTCAGCAATCCGGCGGACGTGCGGATACTGGAGTCGAGCGCGTCGAGCCTCGCGTCCATAGGCCACGCGGCGAACATGATGGGCCTAGTGCGCGAAGAGATCGAGCGGGCGACCGGCGTCACGGACTATACGCAGGGCAAGGCGTCCACCGAGAAGCGCACGGCGTTTGAGATCGGCGCGCTCATCGAGGCGGGCAGCACCAAGTTCAACGTGCAGGCAAGCAATGTGCAGTTCGGGCTGGAGGAAGGCGACGGGCTGGAAGGCTACACCCGCAACCTCGTGAATGTGCTGGCGCGGTTCCTGCCGCAAGTGCCGATACGCCACAAGGTCAGCAAGCGCGGGCGCACCGTGCCGAAGGTGTTCAATCCCGAGTGGTATCAGTACAGCTACAAGTACACGCCGAACGGCTCCAGCCAGAGCACGAACCCGCAGGCGCGGCTTCAGCGTGCGATGGCTACCCGGCAGGGCATCGCGCAGTCGCCGTTCACGCAGATAAGCCCGCTGGACAGCGCGGAGCAGCTTATCGACAAGGTCAAGCGCATCTGGAACGCCGAGAACGAATACTATCAGGCTATGGGCCACAGGAACACGGAGGAGATCATTGGAACCGAGCCGGAGACGTTCGAGGAGGCCGCTGCTATCGCGTATACGATCAATCCTGCCGTGGCGCAGGCGATCCTCGTCAGATACGCGCAGGGACTCGGAGACGGGATGGCGCAGGGAGGACTACCGCCTGCGGAAGCCGGAGCCGTCGGAGGAATCGGAGCTTACGAGCAACCTGCGCTTGCTCCAGCAGGCGGACCAGTACCGGGAGATGTTGTCGCACCCGGCATGGCTCCTGTATGAGCAGGAGGTCGAGGAGCAGGCACAACGCACCGTCGAGGCGATGGTGACGCGCAGGCCCGCACCGGGCGAGAGCCTGACCGACTTTGCGATCAAGATGATGCAGTACCAGGAGTTTGTTGCCTCGTGCTACAACGCTGTCGCAATCCCGCGACACACGATAGAAGCGGCGAGGCGGATTGAGGAGGAGGGAAATGGACGAGGAGTTTGAGGGCCAGCAGCCCGATCTTGAGGTCGTGGAGGGCGGCGAACCGACCGCCGAACCGACCGGGATTGACGAGAACGAGCGCAAGACGTGGGAAGGCAGGCTCCGCGCAGAGCAGGACCGGCTGAACACCACGCGCACCGCACTGCAGCAGATGGGTTGGGACGTGGACGAGCACGGCAACCCGTACCCGACACAGCAGGCCCAGCAGCCGCAGACGCAGTATCAGCAGCCTGCCGAGCAGAACGACGAAGAGTTCGAGTGGACGACACAGAACCTGCGGCAGATGATCCGGCAGGAGGCACAGCAGATAGCCGCGCAGCAGGTAGGCGGGCTTCTGCCGGTCGTTGACCAGACGCTCACGGCGGTATACGAGCAGAAGTACAACGACTTCAACGAGATCAAGGCCGACACGACGAACATACTGCGGCAGATGGGCTACAGTTCGATCACTCACGCGCAGGCAGTGAACGCCGCCGCCGTGCAGATAGCGATGGACGCGGCGCGCGGCAGGAAGGCCGCTTCGACACCCGCGCCGCCCGACCCGAACATCGAGGCGCAGAGGCAGGCGCGAGTAGCGCAGGCCGTGACGCCTGGGGCCGGAGGGACGGCACAGCCGACGACAGGCAAGACCTACGGGTTCAGCGCGGAGGAAGTGGCGCAGCTCGCGGCCATGGGACTCACGCCCGAGCAGGCCGACAGGATGCTCAGTGACGGCGTGGCCCGCGTGAAGGTGGGAGGAGACAAGTAATGGCACTGAAACGCAAGCCCGTACCGCAGGACTCACCGGTAGTCGTGGCCGTCCGAGAGCGCATGAAGCCGGTAGACACACAGACCGTCGTCGCCAAGACGCAGACCGGCGAACTAGTCGTGTGCAGGGCTGACGGCACGCACGTACCGTTCGTGTGCGCCGAGGCGATGAGGGCGCAGCTCGACAAGGAGTTGAAGCCCGGCGGGGCTGACAGCTTCGCGTACCGGCTCATCAACAGCCACAAACGCAGGATGGGAACAGCCGCCGCGAGCGGGTGGGTCCCCGTCAAGAAGGCCGAGAAACTGGCGGCTTGCCCGCACGCATACGGCGACGAGACGAGCGCACTGATACACGACGCCGACACGATCCTGCACAAGCGGCCCATGTCGATGCACAGGCAGAGGATCGAGGAGCGGCAGATATATAACCAGATGCAGATGGCATCTGCTGAGGAACAGCTTCGCATCGCCGCAGAATCGACGGCGGGCGTGCGCGACTACACGCACACCGAGAAAGACGGCGATCCGAGCGAGGGCTTGACGCTCTCGCAGCCGGGAGTATAACACCGCCCCTCCGCATGGAGGCCAAGCGGTCTTGATAATCCGATACGGCCCCGCAAGCCCCTCCGCATGGAGGCCAAGCCGACGCGGGGCCACCCCCACGGCAGACAGCCAAGGGCTTCCGCCGCACCGACTCGCCCCCGCCAGGGCCAAGCGAGTCAAGCGGGCCAGCAGCCACCCTGTACGCGCTTGGGTGATAGCAGCAGCAACACATCACACAGGAGGCATACAGGACCAATGAGCAAGTTCAACATCGAAACCTTCAAGTGGGTTGGACGGCTCGGCGTCGGTTCCGCGACCCCTGAGATACTTGATGACCCCGACATCAAGGAGGCTAACAACCAGACCTTCAAGGCGGGCGACCTCGTATATCTCAGTTCCGGAACGGTCACCAAATGGGCCGACTCAGCCACTACCCAGATCGCAGGCATCGCGCTTGAGGATGCGACCAACGTCACCTCGGGCAACAAGGCCATCAAGATCCTCAAGATCACGTCGATGGACATCTTCGAGGGTACTTTCTGGGACACCTCCGAGTCACAGGCGATCACCGCCGTCACCATCATCGGGCAGAGCTTCGGACTCGACACGCCGTCCGCCGGTGTGTGGGTCGTTGACAACGACTCCACGAACGACAGGGTGCGCGTCGTCGGCCTGAAGAAAGGCCCGGCGTTCGACTCCACAGGTACTCCGTGCCAGATGAAGCTTGGCGACACCTACGGACGGGTCTACGTCCAGTTCCTCGATTCCACTTCCGCTGGGACCGAGCTTCTGATGTTCAACTAGGAAGGAGTAGAAGACAATGCCAAACGTAGGACGCATCGTAAAGACCAACCACTCCGACCTGTACGACCTGAACATCGGTAATCAGTTCCTGCAGGGCTACGGAGAGGCCGAACATGAGTTCGAGGATGTATACAACGTAGTCAATATCACTCACCAGGACACCCGCTACAGCCACATCTCGGGGCTGGGCGTGTGGCCGGTGAAGCCGTTCGGCGCGAACGTGACGTTCGACGGCATCTACCAGGGTTACGACGTGACGATCACGCCGAAGACCTACGCCTCCGCGTACACCGTGGAGAAAGAGACCATCGACGACGATCCGACAGGCCTGCTGACCGGCCCGCTCTCCCAGAGCCACGGCCAGATGGCACGCGAGACCATGGAGATTCTGGCGGCTGTGCCGTTCAACTCGGCCACCACCGCCACGATCTTCGAGTGGTGCTCAGCCGCATCCGGTGCGGGCTACCTCGGTGACGGCAAGGCTCTGCTGGCGACCGACCACCCGATACTCTCGGGCGGCACGTATGCCAACACCCCGTCGTCTGCCGCCGACCTCTCGATCAGTTCACTTCAGGCGTCGCTCATCAGACTGAACAAGATGCAGGGCGCGAGAGGCCAGCAGTGGCCGCTCCAGGGCGAGATGGTGGTTGTCCCGGTGGACAGCCGATTCCTGCTCGATGAACTGCTCGACGGCGACAAGATGCCCTACACCGCCGACAACACGGTCAACTCCGTGCGCGGCCTGCTGAAGAAGAAGGTCTGGAGCAGACTGACCGATCCCGACAGTTGGTTCGTGCTCGCGGGCAAGGCAGGCAAGCCGGGCGCGAAGGGCCACGGCCTCGTCGCGGTGATCCGCCAGATGCCCGAGTTCCGCAAGGACAACGTGTTCGCATCGGGCGACCGGCAGTACGCCGGAGACTTCAGGATCGGCTTCGGCGCGTACGACTTCCGTGGAGTGGACGGAAGCATCGGTGCGGGCTAAAACGACCGATACGGGAGGGGCTTCGGCCCCTCCTTTCTCCCATGATCTACAAACAGGAGACATATCATGGCAAGAAGTGAATCGACCAAGACACATCTGGAGAACGTGGTAATCACGCCAAGCACTTCGCACGGCGATGCCGACGGCGATGTGGCATTCCAGATCAACCCCATAGACTCGGACGTGAACGCGAGTCCTACCGCCGCTTTCAAGATCGACGAGAACGGCAACACCACGTCCAACTCGCTGACCATCACCCGCGACGACACCACGGATGGCGTGGTTGACGTTATCACACTTACCCACAGTTCGAGCGACAGCAACGCGACAGCCGGTGATGGTATCGGAGTGTCGTTCAAGCTGGAGAACGCGACCGGCACGGCGACCGTCGAGGAGTGGGCGAGTATGGACGTGCTCTCCACTACCGTCACGAACAACGCCGAGGACGGCGACATCC
>JAGNEZ010000131.1 GCA_018003015.1 Phycisphaerae bacterium
GCCATCGGCAGACTCCTTTCGCAAGAGACTCTCGCCGCTCCATACGGCATACTTGCGAAAGGTATACACGATGCCAATCGATCGCGCCAGACCTCCCAGCTTACCTATCTATGCGCGCTGGCCCTGAGGTGGGTGCCCGTACCGGGGTCTCGGGTTGTGGTCAGAATCCGGCCTCGCGCATCATATGTCCACTGGGTGGTATTCGTGGGATAGCTGGTATCCCCGCGAGATACGGTCTCCGTCAGCGGCCGGCCCATGTCGTCGAAGGTATATTCGGTGATCAGGTTCAGGGTGCCGTAATCGCGGGTGACTTTGGCCAGGTTCCCGCGAGCGTCGTACTCTCGCCGGGTCACGTGTCCGTTCCGGTCGGTCAGTGTGAGTATCTTGATACGACCGGGCTGGGTAGCACTGCCCGAAGGCAACCCTTCCGTGTCTCCGTAGTTCACGTAGGAGAGCGTTATCTGCTTGTCCGGCGATTCGATGAGCGGATCCTTGAGGCTGGTCAGCCGACCGTAGCTGTCGTAGGTCATTTCCCACTCGTCGTTGTCGGGCTCGATGCGCTTGGTCAGCAGCGACCTGATGGTGTGGTTGTACTGCCGGTATTCGATGTTGGGCACGGCATCCGTAACGGCGACGATGTTGCCGTCGGAATCATACGAGAAGCTCGTCTGGTGCGCGGTTTCCATGGACTGGCTGCTGCGATCGTAACGTCTGACCAGTCGATCACGGCCAAAACCGTCGTCCACGCCACCGTACTCGTAGGTATACACCTCCCGAAGATTGTCGCCGTGAACCGGCGTCGTGATGCTGGTCATCCGGCCCTTACTGTCACGCAAGACCACCCAACTCTGACCGAGGCCATCGGTGACGGTAATGGCGCCGGCCGCAATCAGCGTGTCACGCCGTGCCGGAAGGCCGACGGAGGAGGAGGCCTGGACGCTCACCACCACATTGTTGTCGCTGTCCTTGATGGTATGCGTCTGCGTGGTCCCGCCATCCGTGTACTCCGCGTGGTAGTGGGTGCTGTTGCCGAACGTCTCGGTGGTCACACGGTGGAGCGTATCATAAGCGTATTGCACCGTGTTCTGGAGCGGGTCGGTGATCTGGGTGAGGTCGCCGTTGGTGTAAGTCAAAGTCGTGGCTTGGTCGTTCGGGTCGACGATGGTCGACACCCGGCCATTGGTGTCGTAGGTCAGCGTGATCTGGCGACCATAGGGCCCCGTGATCGCGGTCAACTGCGTGCCCGCGTTGTAGGTGAGCCGCGTGATGCGCCCGCGACTGTCCGTTTTCCGCACAAGCCGGCCCGACTGGTTGAAGACCAGGACAGTACCATTGGGCAGCGTGATTTCATAATGGTCGGTCACCCAGGTCAAACCATAGGAACGTCCCGGCGGTGGTGTGAACTCGCTCGCTTGGTCGTCCCACACGAAGGCGTTTCTACGCCCGCTGCCGTCCCAGTAGATCACGACCTTCGGATGCCGGGGATAGTTGATCTCCTCGACTCGGATGTTGTAGCTATGGGTCCAGCCGAACCCGACCATGCCGTTTTGCACTCCTCTCTGTGAATCGTAGCGCAGCGAGAAGTTCAATTCCGGGGAACCCTCGGACAAGGTCGCCACCACTGGCACGCGGGTCCACACATTGCCCGAGGTCAGAGACATGTATAGGCCGTCGCCTGCGTCACCGCCGCCACCGTCGTCGAACACCATGCTTCCGACATCCTGGCCGGCCCGCCGATAGCTCGGGCGCACCGTGGGCCTCCCCATCTTCCTCGGTCGGCTCATCGCCTGGGGTGCATTGCCGGCGGCAGGCGGATTGGGCTTACTCACGCTCGCGCCTCGCAAGCCATGCATCTGTCTCACCAAGTTGCCTGCCGTGTGTGGGAAATGCTCCGGGTGCTTGACCGAGTTCACACCCATCTCCATGTCGTCAACGTCGTCCCCAACCTCGTCAATCGGGGGATCACATTCTGGCGGATAGTCGTCGAAATTGCACTGATTGGCACATTCCGGATCGCAGGCGTCCCCGTAGCACGGACCGGCGGAGACCCGTTCGGCGAACGCCGCCACCGCCGTCACCGCACACAACGTCGCACAGACTTGGATTGTCCAGGAACCACGAACCGCCCGATTCGCAGGCTTCATACTCATTGCTCCTATCGCACTGAGATTGTTGCTCGTCCCCTTCGTTTGGTCATCGATCATCAACGCGGAACCGGTCATGCCGGGGTGAGATTCAGGGCTTGAGGACGGCTTCCTGGGCCGCTCGGGCTGCCCGCCGGGTCGCCAAGTCGGTTTCCACCTCCGTCGGGGTCGGGACTTTGACGGATTCCTCGATTCGCTTGACTTCGGCAGCGGCGAGATCGGCGGCGTTGTCCCTCAGACGCAGGAAACGCAGGCCCAAAACCCAATTGCACCGATCCAGGAACCGCGTCAGCGGTTCCTGGCGGACCTGCGACGGTACACTGTGAACCAGGGTCACGGCGCCGTCCGGCTGGACCGCGATCAGTCCCATGTGGTCACAGCCCATGTGCCCACCCGCCGAGGCACGAAGAACCAGGACCACGTCCCCGGTCCGCAAATCGGGCAGCACGTCGGCCATGCGCTCGCGGGGGATAAGCACATCCTCCCGGATTTCCTTCTTTCCGGATACGTAATCCGATCCCTTGAAGATCACTCGGGTGACGCCGGTCTTCTCATCCCGGACCTCCTCGAATACCTTGGGGCGGACCACATGGGTGAAGGTCTTGGCCGGACGATCTGTGGCCGGACCCAGTTCCTTGCTGACGTCACGCAGCAGCAAGGAGTTATTAGGAACCCAGTCGCCCAGGGTCAAGAAGTTCCGGTTCCGGTAGTCCACGACGCCATCCTTGTGCCGGAGGCGCTCGCTGAGCCGATAGTAGGACGACCAGTCCCTGGCCAGGGACAAGGCCAAGCTCCGCTCGACGAAGACCACGCAGTCGCTCTCGGCGAGGTCGAAGCGGGCGGCATTGAGCCGGTAGGGCTGGCCCAGCGTCCGCCGGGTCAGGACGGCCAGCTCCTCCGGTCCGCTTCGCACCTGGCGGTTGGCCGCGAGGACGCGCTCGTGCAGGCCCAGGAACTCGGCCAGCTCTTCGTTATGCAGGGAATGGACAGGACTTTCAGCCAACTCGCGGTGGCGGGCCGTCTCAACCGAGGACAATGGTCCCGATGTATCGCCAGCGACGGGCTCGCTCTTCTGGGCCGCAGGTGGCGTATCTGCGGACTGGCCCACCACCCCGGTCAGTCCAAGCCCGCCGAGTCCGAGGAACAGCAATACCCATGCCAGTAGCCGCTTCATGCGCAGACCTCCTTCGTTCCCTGGAACCAGGGGCGGAACGTCAAACCACTCACAACGACGTCAAACCGAAGTTCGCGGCGGACACCCGCCGCATGCGGACAAACCCCGACTCACCCGCTGGCGACGGCCGCAAGCAGGAAAAACTAACAACACTTTGACGATTACGCCGAGAGTAACACGAAACCAAGACTAACCTGGAAACCACCGCTTCTTGTGCCGCGCCATTCACGCACTGAGACAATTATTATCGGGGACCAGCCGCCGCGTCAAGACCCATTTTGGCCAAACTTCATATCGTCGGGGCAGATTCCAGCTCCATGCCACTCCGCCATACGCCGGCCACAGGCCGGCGCGGCGATCCGCGAAGCCAGTTGACCACCAGTTATCTCATATGTGGACGGGCATCTACGAGGAGCTCACCCCCGCCCAGCAATCCGTGTTGCCACTCCAGAAAGTCAGTTTCTTCGCCGCGAAGTGAGCCCCCGATCGACGAACACAACCCCGAGAGTCGGTCTGAGGCGTTTCGCCCGGTTGCCGCCCTGAAGTCGATTTCCCCGGTTTACCCGTCCTGAGCCCTCGTTTTCGGTTTTCTATGAAGAGATGGCATCCGACGGCCCCGACGGGGCTCGTGGCCTCGTCAGGGTTTTCTTTCTCCGGGCTGCGCCCGGGCCGGATGCCGTCGAGGAATAGCACATGTTGACGTGTTCAAGTGCCCGGATTGAGATCGATCTGACCTCGCAGTTGAGGACGTTCGGCTTGAGCGGCCCGTCCAGCGGAAAGACCGTTTCGGAATTGCCGGACTGGCTTACCTCGGGCGAGGTCAAGGATACAATAAGAGCATGGCTGCCCTATACCAGTCGCCCCATGAGCGTGGGGGACGCGGTCGAATCGTTGTTGAGCTACGACCGTTTGCTGGCGGCCTTGGAGAAGATCGGATGAGGAAGAAGCGATTTGTCGGATGGGTCCGGGTCTCCTCGCGCGAGCAGGAGCGAGAAGGCTTCTCCCTGGACGTCCAGGAGAAGGCGGCCTACCAGTACGCCGAACACGAGAAGGGCGAGATCGTAACGCAGTTTCGCATTGCTGAAACGGCGACTCGAAAAGAAGAACGAACCGAGTTCAAGAGGCTGGTCCAGTACGTCAAGAAACATGCTCACGAGCTGGACGGCATCCTCTGCTACAAGATCGATCGGGCAACCAGGAACCTGCATGACTACGTTGCCCTGGAGGAGCTGGAGCAGAAGTACGGCGTCCCCCTGATCTGCCTCACCCAGCCGACGGAAGACACGCCCGCCGGCCGAATGATGCGCCGGACTCTAGCCAATATGGCGGCCTTCACGACCGAACAACAAAGCGTGGATGTGACCGAAGGCCTGAAGGCCCGCGCCGAGGCGGGCCTGTTCGTCGGACATACGCCATATGGCTACAGGAACCTCCGGGTCGATGGCCGCAGCATCGTTGAAGTCCATCCCGAGAATGGCCCCAAGGTCACCCGCGTCTTTGAGGCCTATTCGCTGGAGGGGCACACGCTCGACTCGCTCGCGGAGGCGCTCTATGCGGAGGGGACATTCTATACCCCCGAACAGCCTCGATTCCCACGGTCCACCCTGTACAAGATGCTGATCGACCGATCCTACATCGGAGATCTGAAGTACAAAGGACAATGGCTACCCGGCAAGCATCCGCCGCTGGTGAACCGGCATACCTGGGACCGCGTGCAGGAACTGCTGGGCGGCGCCGTCTACCGGAGCCACGAGTCCATTTTCGGCAGTGAGTTGATCGTCTGCGGCCACTGCGGCCGGCCGGTCACCGGGGAACTGGTCACCAAGAAGACCACCGGGAAGGTCTACGTCTATTACCGGTGCGCGCGCTACACCGCCCCGGATCACCCCAGGATCCGGGTACGCGAATTGCAGTTGGACGAGCAGGTGGTTGCCGTTCTCCGCCGCATGCGGGCACAACATGAGTTGACCCGCGAATGGCTGGAGCGTCACCTCCGCCGCCGGACGGCGGAAACCGCCGCCTCGAACGCCGCCAAGGCCTCCGCCGTCCAGAAGGAACTCACATCCGTCCAGAAGCAGCGTGATCAACTCCTGAATCTCCGCCTGCTTGATGAGATCGACAACGATTCCTTCCGGAGCAAGGACGCTGAACTCCGTGACCGCCAGGCCCGACTCGAACTGCAGTTGGAGGCCTGCAGCCGAGACCACCGCGAGAACGGCGAACTGGCCGTCAAAGTGTTTGAACTCTCACAACATCTTGAGGATAAATGGATTACGGCGGATCCACGGGCCAAACGCCAAATCCTGGAAATGCTGCGTTTGAACTTTCGGCTCGATGGCGCAAGTCTAGTCATGACAATGAGAAAGCCCTTCGAACTTCTGTCCGAAGGGCCTCTTGTCCAATCAAGTCGGGGCGACTGGATTTGAACCAGCGACCTCTTGGTCCCGAACCAAGCGCTCTAGCCAGGCTGAGCTACGCCCCGGGCGTCTGGGCGGGGCTTGACCTCCTCCGACAAAGCCATGCCGCCGGCAGCGACCCTAGGCTTTTTATCATACGCCGTGTCCGGGACAATGCAAGCTCCCGCTGTTCGACGCAGCGACGAAGAATAGCCCCTTGGGCAGTTTTGCTGCGAGATGAAACGGTAGGAAGTAGAGCCGGGGCGGGCATGGGATGGGTGGCCCATCCGGAGAGACGGGACGGCTTTTGGAGCAAGTGCTT
>JAGNEZ010000132.1 GCA_018003015.1 Phycisphaerae bacterium
CATCCGCCTGACCATGGCGGACACCGGCCACCACGCCGGCCGCCGCAGTGCTTCCCGGATTAGTGATGATCTGCAGCCAATCGGTCACGTTGCTAGAGGGTGTTACCCCTCGGGTCATCGCCGTATGTCCCAGGCTCCCGCCCGGGCATAGTCCCCACCTCATAGGCATGAGGCGGTTTCAGCCGGCCGAAACGAGAAGCGCCAGCTTATCCCTCAGCGATGATTCTTTGCGGTTCGGCACCGTCTCCGACTGGCCTCACTGGCAAGCCCTTGCGGGCCTTTCATGGTTGAGCTTTTCGTCGTCCGCTGTTTGAGCGGATCGCCGAACCCGGTCAAAGGTCCGGTCGCGCGTGTCGCCACGTCGCGAACTCCCCACGCCAGCCGAGGTTGAACGAGCCTGACGAGTCTTGCACCCGAATTGGTCCGCTGCGCGCGGACTTTGGCCCGAGCCCCCTGGACAGGATTTGCACCTGCTTCGACCATCACGGCCCCGACGCTACCGCCCAACGGGCGGCACCGGCGGGGTGTTTCTCCGTCGCCCCGATTCGAGGAAGTGTTGAAAGAACCCCATCGGATAGAACGTCGAGATTACGCCCCGCTGGTGAGACGGGGGATTACTTCGACGAGCCTCCGTCGATCCGGACAAGCCTGTCTCCAGGCATCCGGCTCTACGGGTGGATACCGCGACGGCTGGTGAGGCCGTCCCCTTGGCCGAGCTGGTGAGGCTCGGTTGAACGGGAAATATCCCCCGTCTCGATGACGCCAGCGGCATCTTGCGCGACTGACGATTGGGCCAAAAGCCCAGAAGTCTATGCTACCACGTGAGTTGCGCGAACACATCCGATGGTATCGAACTCGGGGGGGCCGGCTTTTCCACCGTCCCCCACAGGCACGAGAATTTTTGCGGCCGTGGGGTTGACTGCGTTCTGTTTAGGTGTTAGCATATAGGTGAACAGTACATGGAGATAAGTATGGTACCTCGCAAGTTACAGAACCCCGAGCTATCCATCGGCGATGTAATCCGTCGCCGGCGCGTTGAGGTCCTGAAGAAGGGACTCCGCGAGATGGCGAGGGAATTGACCATAGCCCCGGCGCACCTGACGGACATCGAGAAGGGACGACGGACGCCGTCTGAAGGGCTCCTGAAAAGAATCAGCGAGGCGTATGGAATCGGGGAGGCCGAGCTTCGTGCGGCGTGGAGCAAGGCGGATGAGGTGGTTCAGGAGGTGGCGACACAGGACACCATGAGTGCGGAGAAGGTGCCGCAATTCTTGCGGACAGCTCGCAAACTCAATGCCGAGCAGTGGGACCAGCTTATCCGTCAGGCCGAGCAGATGGCTGCGGGGAAAACGCGGAAGGAACGCAGGTAGGATGAGCGTTAAGCTGCCAACCCGAGTATTCGACCCGTCCTATGGCCGGCGGGTGATTGAACGCCGGGCGTGGAGCTGCCTGCTACGATGTCGAAAGTCACTCGGGCTTGATCAGATACCGCTTCCGATTCCCGTCGAGCAATGGATCGAATCACCACTCGGGTTCCATTTCGGCTTCGCGGATCTCTCCTATCTGGGCGATGGCGTGCTTGGTGCGACGTTCATCCGTGAGCGAGAGATCCTCATCCACGAGGGAGTGACGGACCACGAGGGACGGTGCCGATTTACGTGCGCTCACGAGCTTGGCCACATGCTGCTTCACGACAAGGTACGCACCGAGTTCCATGAGACCAACGATCTGGGACCCGGGTCGAACGATGTGGTCGAACGTGAAGCAGATCGTTTCGCCGCCGCGTTTCTGATGCCGTTGCCCTTGGTCGAGGCCGAAATCGTCAAGGTATTCGATGACTGTCGCATGGACAGGGTCCGGTGCACCTGGGAACTGATGCAGACAACGCGTGAATCGGAATGGATGTGGCGAAAGCTGCTCCTTCCCGTGCTGACGCGACGATTCGGTGTGTCACTTTCGACTGCCATCAATCGCTGCAACGATATCGAGCCGCGAATCCCGCGTCCACGGCCACTGTTGCCGGCGGAGTTTGTGGAGCCTCTTCTGCACCGTTCGGCACGAGGCGATGAATTGGAGGCTATCCGACTGAGGAACGGAGTTCCGCAATATGCGGATTTGTTCACAGAGCAGGCGAGTTGACCAAGGTGTTGTTTTTTTGCCGTCGATGTTCGCATGTACGCGAACATCTAACAGCGATAGGAGAACAGTGATGTCAGCAACTGTGCGGTCGACGCACTCCATTCGCATTCCGAAACGGTATCACGATTCACGGTCGAGCGAATGGAGAAGTGAGCACGAGAATCACGGATCGGACCCCGCAACCGCACTAGCCGGATCAGAAGCGGTGAACGAGAACAAGACGCCGGCAGCGACTCGGGGCGCTGAATTCAGCAGTCAGGGCCAGCCCTGCCCGGAATGCGGCAGCGCCATGATGAAACAATGCGGCTGTTGGGTCTGCATGAGTTGCGGATGGAGTAGGTGTGGTTGACCACTGAAGCCCACCAGGGCAATTCACAACGTGCCTGTGGCCAAAGGATCTACCCAAGGTGAACCTCGTGGCGAACCGGATCTGCGAAAAACCGCCGTTGCGAACCGGGGAGACGGACAAGACGCAGTGAAGCGAGGGGCTTCAAGAGGGGCTCAGCAATGCTTGCGTTTGACCTGACAAACACGCCGCTCGCCGCCAGCACCGAGCTGGTAGTCGCCCCGAAGGACCATGAACTCTGCGGGATTCTCAATGCGCTTCTCATGGTCGAACGGTCTTCCTTTGCCCGGCTTACGGGCCGGCAGTTGCGTCTGCACGACGGCAATCTCGACGAAGTTGCGAAGGTGCTCCATACGTGTTTTCCGCTGCTGTATCAGCGAGCTGCAGGTGAACACGGGATTCGCGCCAGCCTGGCATGGCTTTGTGGGCTCAGTGTCACGAGATTTCCCCTCGAAGGGGAACCGGAGCACGCGAGAGACGACGCCAGTTATTGGCAGCCCGTAGAACGAGGGTTGTAGCCGTGTTCGAGAGGACGACAACACGAGCTGATGATGCCACCAGCCCCAACCGGCTGGCCCTCTCGGCCGAGGAGGTGGCCGAGGCTCTGGGCATCAGCCGTGCCCACGTCTTCAAACTGCTGAGCAGCGGCCGGCTGCCCAGGCCGATTAAGCTTGGCCGGGCTGTCCGCTGGCCAAGGAAAGACCTGGAGGAATGGCTTGCATCCGGAGCCCCTTCCAGCGATCGTTGGGAGTTGATCAGGAGGCAAGGGTAACGGGCGTGGTGCCTGAACTGTAAGGAGTGTGAGCAATGAACGTCTTCAAGCCTACTTACCACGACCAGAAGGGTAACTTGCGCAAGACCGCCAAGTGGTATGTCGAGTTCTTCGACCACCGGGACAAGCGGCACCGCATCGCGGCATTCACGAGCAAACCCGCCACCGAGGAGTTTGGTCGCACGCTGGAGAAGCTGGTGTGCTACCACAAGGCCAGTGGCGGGCAGATCGACCCGGCGTTGCACGGCTGGCTGACTCAGCTTCCTCGGAGCATCCAGGAGCGGCTCTTTGAGTACGGACTGATCGACGGGCGCCGCGCGACTGTGAGCCTGCTCCTCATCGAGGATCTTGAGCCATTCGCCCGTGCCCTGAAAGCGAAGGGCACAACAGCCAAGCACGCTGCGCTGCTGAAGTCTCGCATCACCCGCCTGCTCAAGAAATGCGGATTTCAGCATTGGGGGGATATCTCCGGCACGAAGCTGATCACGACGCTCGAAGCGATGCAACAAAACCAAGAGGCTAAGGATGGTCATACCATCAAAGGCATCGGCGCCCAGACCTTCAACTTCTACCTGCAGGCGATGAAGCAGTTCTGCCGGTGGGGCGTTCGTGAACGACGCATCGCCGAATCCCCCGTGGCCTACCTCACCGGCCTGAACCCGAAGATGGACCGCCGATTCGATCGGCGTGCCTTGACTGCCGCGGAACTTACCGCACTGCTCGACGCCGCCACCGCCGGACCCGTCCACCATGGGCTGTCGGGACAAGAGCGTGCATTACTCTATCGCTTGGCGGTTGAGACAGGACTTCGCGTGGCCGAGCTACAGAGCCTGTCCCCGTCATCATTCGATCTTGCCTCCGACGAGCCGACCGTGACCGTGGCGGCCGCGTACAGCAAGCGCCGGCGCCAGGACACAATTCCGCTGCTGCCGGAGTTGACTGATCTCTTGGCGAAGCATGTTGCCGAGGTTCCGGATGGCACGCCCGTCTTCCACATTCCGGACAAGCCGGCCAAGATGCTTCGTGACGACCTCGCAGCGGCTCGCAAGGCCTGGCTGGAACAGGTGGAAGACCCCGAGGAACGCCAGCGGCGGGAGAAGTCTGATCACCTGCGGTACCGCACGGCCGCGGGCGTCATCGACTTCCATGCCCTCAGGCACACGTTCATCACCAACCTGGCGCGTGGCGGCGTGCATCCCAAGCTTGCCCAGGACCTCGCCCGCCACAGCGACATCAACCTCACCATGTCGCGCTACTCGCACACGGAACTGGCCGAGCGAGCCAAAGCGTTGGCCAGTCTGCCCGGCACAAAAACCGCAGGGAACCAACCACCTGAGGTGTTGGATGAGGCGTCGAGTTTGGGGCGGCGCTTGCGCATAAAGCAGAGAATCCAGGCGACTTCGGTAGACTCTGGTGGACCGGACGGCGAAAAACCTGACCGCGCGCAAGTCCTTGCTGCGCTTGAAGAAGTGCTGTGTTTGATGGGCTTTACGGAACAGCCACCGGCCGGATTCGAACCGGCGACCTGCGGTTTACAAAACCGCTGCTCTGCCAACTGAGCTACGGTGGCAAGTGCTTATTAAATAACGATTTACAAACTCACATGTGAATGCCGATTCCCTTGACGACAACCGGGCCCTATGGCATACTGGATCTATCGCCTGTGCTGTTGGATCCAGGACAACCGGGAGGCCGTTGGTCATGGCAACCGTCACTCCTCGCCGCAAGAAGCCACGCAAACCCTGCCCGACTTTCCCGCTCACGGCCCACCCCAATGGGCAGTGGTGCAAGAAGATTCGGGGCACAGTCCACTTCTTCGGTGTCTGGGCACACCCGGACGCTGCGCTGGATCATTATATCCGCCAGGCAAGCGACTTGCACGAGGGGCGGGAACCCCGCAGCGACGAAGAATAGCCCCTTGGGCAGTTTTGCTGCGAGATGAAACGGTAGGAAGTAGAGCCGGGGCGGGCATGGGATGGGTGGCCCATCCGGAGAGACGGGACGGCTTTTGGAGCAAGTGCTT
>JAGNEZ010000133.1 GCA_018003015.1 Phycisphaerae bacterium
GGGGCGGAGGTGTGTATGGGGGAGGGGGGGGGGGGGGGGTGAGGTGTGTCCTTGCGGTGTGGAGTCGCCGGCGGCTGGGGGGTTGGGCGACGTCAGCCGCCCGTTCGCCCCAGTCGTTTCTGGCCATCGGAAATGCCTGATTATCGGACTTATGTAATAAGCACTTGCCAAGCGGGGATAGGGGCGTGATAATGCCGGTTTACGATTCGTGTCTATGGACAGCCTCGGTCGGACGGCAGGTTTGTCATGGAGAGCGTCGACCGGGGTTTTTGTTTCGCCCTGATGGAGTACCTGCGTTTTCATCGGTGGTGAGGTCAGAGTGTAAGGACAGACTGCCGTGATTCGAAGAGAAGCCCCGCCCGAAGGCAAGGTCTTCAAGGCCCTGGAGAGGATTCCCACGACCATTTGCGCGTCGGACCTGGACGCGGCCCTGCGTGTGGCCGGCATTCTTGCCGACGTCATCCGGAGGCACAACCGGGAAGGCAAGCGAACGGTACTCGGCCTAGCCACGGGTCACACGCCGATCAACGTTTATCGCGAGTTGATTCGCATGCATCGCGAAGAGGGTCTGGACTTCAGCAGGGTGATCACGTTCAACCTTGACGAGTACTATCCGATTCCGCCGGACAGCATTCAGAGCTATCACCGGTGGATGAAGGAGAACTTTTTTGATCACGTCAACATTCCCGCGGCGAGCATCAACATGCCTGACGGGACGTTGAAGGAAAGCGAGATTGCCTCGTTTTGCGAGGGCTACGAAGCGAGGATCAAGGCGGCCGGGGGCATCGACGTTCAGATCCTGGGCATTGGCCGGACCGGGCATGTCGGGTTCAACGAGCCGGGATCGTCGCGTGAATCGCGGACCCGGGTGATTTCGCTGGACCGTGTGACCCGCATGGACGCGGCATCCGACTTCTTTGGGGAATCGAATGTTCCGAAGCAGGCGATCACCATGGGCGTGGGGACGATTCTCGATGCCGGGCAGGTACTGCTGATGGCGTTTGGCGAGCAGAAGGCGCCGATCATCCGGAAGGCGGTTGAAGGGCCGATCACCGACTCGGTCGCGGCGAGTTTTCTGCAGGAGCATGCGAACGCGAGTATCTTCGTGGACCCGGCGGCGGGCGGCGACCTGACTCGGGCGGACACGCCGTGGTTGCTCGGTGAGATCGAGTGGAGCCCCGAATACCAGCATCGAGCGGTGATCTGGCTCGGCCTGCTGACAGGCAAGAGCATTCTCAAGCTCGACCAGAACGACTATGACGAGCATCACCTGGCCTCGCTGGTTCGCAAGGCTGGTCCGGTGGACGATCTCAACGTGAAGGTTGGCCGCCGGCTGTGGGAGACGATTGTCCGCCGCGGCATGGCCCCCACCGGCAAGAAGATGATCTGTTTCAGCCCTCACCCGGACGATGACGTCATCAGCATGGGTGGCACGCTCAGCGAGTTCGTCTGTTCGGGCAACGAGGTTCACACCGTTTACATGACCAGCGGGAACATTGCCATCTTTGACGACTACGCGCGGCAGATGCTCAATTTCTGGTCGGACCTGAACCACATTTTCAAGTTCGAGACCAAGAGGACCAGCGAGTTTGTCAAGAAGGTTAAGGAATTTTTCGCATCTAAGGCTCCGGGGGCGGTGGACATCCCGGAGGTTCAGATCATCAAGGACTGGATCCGGCGTAACGAGGCTGCGGCCGCCTGCCGCTGGATGAAGATCCCCTTCAAGCACATTCACTTCCTGAACATGCCGTTCTACCAGACCGGCGAGGTCAGGAAGCGGCCCATTGGCGAGGAGGATGTGGAGTTGGTGCTTGACGTTCTGCGTGAGGTTCGGCCGGATTGGGTATTCCTGGCCGGCGAGATGGCCGACCCGCACGGCACGCACCGGCTCTGCGCCGAGGCGGTTTTCCAGGCTCTTCGCCGGCTGTCAAAGGAAGAGTACCCGGAGGCGGTCTGGCTTTACCGGGGCGCCTGGCAGGAGTGGGACGTGGACATGATCGACATGGCCGTGCCCCTCTCCAAGGCTCAGGCCACTCACAAGATCTTCGGCATCTTCAAGCACCAATCGCAGAAGGACAAGGCCCTGTTTCCCGGCCCGTACGACGATCGTGAGTTTTGGCAGCGAGCGGAGGCTCGGAACAAGGAGACCGCCGGCAAGTACAATGCCCTTGGGCTGCCGGAGTACTACGCGATTGAAGCGTTCGTCCGCTACACAGACGTCTGAGACCAACCCCCGTCGACGTGGATGATCTGACCGGTGATGTAGTCTCCCTCAACGACGAGGAAGCGTACGACTGCGGCGATCTCTTCGGGTGTTCCCTCGCGGCGCAGGGGCACGCGGGTGATGAGACGGCTCCGCAGTTCCTTTTCGACATCTTGGGGAAAGACGGCGATGCCGGGAGCGACGGCATTGACGGTGACTTGGGGGGCGAGTTCCAGGGCGAGGGTTCGGGTCAGGTTGGCCAGGGCCGCCTTGGAGGCGCAGTATGGCCCGTAGGCTTTCACCGGACGGTCGGCCAGCATGTCCACCAGATTGATGATCCGGCCGCCACCTGCGGACTGCATAAGTGGAGCAGCGGCCCGAGCCAGGAGGGCGGGGGCGATGAGATTGAGGCGGAGCATGGTGTTCCAGGTAGCCGCGTCAGCCTGTGCCAGGGGTGTCTTGTTGAACACGGAGGCGTTGTTCACCAGGATGTCGAGCCGGCCGAGGCGATCGACGGTTTGACTGACGACATGCTGAGGGGTGGCCGCTTCAGCGAGGTCGCCGCACACCAGGGCCGCTCTGCGTCCCAGCCGTTGGATCTGGGCTGCGAGGCTGCGGGCTTCTTCGTCGGAGGTCCGATAATGGACGGCCAGATCGCAGCCTGTCCTGGCGAGTTCCAGGGCGATGGCCCTTCCCACCCGTCGAGCTGCGCCGGAGACGAGGGCGACCTTTCCGGTGACGTCCATGGCGTCATGGTACCTTAAAGCCGGGGGAGATGCGCTGGGGGGGCGTGGCTGCCGTTTGGGGTCTGGGGATGGTCGCGCTGTAAGGACTTGGCCCGGCCGGTCAATCAAGGAAGGCGCTGTCATGATGGAAGCCGGAGGCAGTTGGGTGGGGTTTTGGCGAAACAGGATGGCTTTTGGGGCGTCTACTGAGATGAGGGCTTTTTGACGGTGTGGGCCAGGACGCGTGCCGGGAGCGGGTTGGTGAGGCCGATGTGTGGTCCGTCGGATATGCCGTAGAGACTGTAACCATTTGTGGGAGAATGTGTTGCAGTTTTTTGGATGGACAACCGATGATGGAGTGAGGTATACTTGAGGCGGAGGGCGTGCGCGCCCGCCGGTGAGGGAGTATTTTTGTCATGACAGCTCGGCGATGGTGGGTATCCAGGATGATTGCCCCGGTCCTGGCCATCTCCCTGCTCTGGATGGCGGGTTGTCCCGGCACTGGTGGCAGCGAGCAGACCTATCCCCTCACCAACGCGGTGGTGAAAGGCATCCAGGCTGGCACCCGCGTTGCCAGTGTACCGAACAACAACGATGCCCTGGTTGCCGGGGTGCTTGACCTGGTGAACGAGGAGCGGACCAGCCGTGGTCTCCGCGAGCTTGCCCTGAATGTGACGCTCTCCTCGATGGCGGAGAGCTACTGTGAAGAGATGATCGAGCAAGGCTTTTTCGCCCACGAGAATCCCAACACGGGTGAGACGCTAGGCCAGAGGGCGGTGAACGCGGGCTACGTTTTCCTGGCGATTGGGGAGAATCTCGCTGGCGGGCAGACGTCGCCTGATCAAGTGGTGGCCGAGTGGATGCGGTCCACGCAAGGTCATCGCGAGAACATTCTGGCCGCTCAGTGGCGTGAAGTCGGGATTGGTGTCCGGACGGGCGGCGATTACGGTGTCTACTGGGTGCTTGAGTTTGGGAACCCTCCCTGAGTCTCTCCAGGTCCTCTGGGGAGCGTTTTCCTTGGAGCTTGATCTGACGGGCTGATTTCGTCCGGGTCGCGCCTTTAGCTCTTGGCGCCGGTACCTGCGGGAACGGGGTCCTTCCGGGCGGGAACGAGGAAGGCCACGCGGCACTTGACGCACTCGGTTCGTTTACCGCGGCCGGATTCGGGGACGAACATCAGGTGGCCGCAGGCGGGGCAGAGGATCTTGACGCGGGGATCCGAGGTGGTCTTCTTTGGCATTGGGGGAGTGCCGGGCTTACCGGGGAGCTCGGGTTTGTCGAGTTCCTGCTTGGCTGGGTCAGTCAGCTTCTGGGTTCGTTTTTCGTTGGCCTTGCGGCGTTCGGCCATACGGCGTCGATACTCCTGTTCGCGGCGTTGTTCCTCCGCTTCGGACATCACCCGTCGCTTGAGAATGTTTTTGCCAGTAGCCGCCTGGAAGCAGTGGGCGAAGAGGAGTTCGAACTCTCTCGCCTGCAGGTTGCGGATGACCAGTTCGCCGATTGGCGACACCTTTCCGGCTCTTGCCTGCTCGAACAAGTCGATGAAGGCGTGGGCCTCCCACTCGTGAGCCAGTTCGACGATTCCCCTGAATCGCTTGATGGCCGGGTCGTTTTCCAGTTTGAGCTGGTCGAGCAGGTAGTCGGTCAGGGTGTTGAAGACCTGGTGGCCGGCCATCTTCTGGAAGGCCTCCTTGGCTTTGGCTGGATGGCCCAGTTGCCGTTCGGCGAGAGCGGTGATGTAGAGTTGCTCTCGAGCCGGAGCGACCTGGGCGTACATAGCCGCCTCGGCCGGCCAGCCGATCCACAGGTAGAGCAGGGCCCGGACTGCGCCGGCCATGGCTTCGTCCTGTGGTGCGGCCCCGCCGCACAGTCTGGCGTCCTGGATCGCGTCGAGGGTTTTCTTCGCCAGCTGGTTCTGGTGCTCCTGCCAGAGCAACGGCGGCACGCCGGCTCCTCGGGACATGATCAGCTGGGTGGTTTCGCCGGGTAGCCTAGTACTACAACGCTAAGAAAGCTCAAGAAACCTCATGCGACCAGCCGATGGGTAGTTCGAGTGGAACTCGAACACAGGAGGCCCTGGGCATGGACGCCGACACGATTCTCCGGATAAGGCCGGC
>JAGNEZ010000134.1 GCA_018003015.1 Phycisphaerae bacterium
ACCCGCTCTCTTGCACACCAGACACGTGCCCCATCCGGGACCCCCGGGTCGACGATTCCCATCGTCATTGACGCGGGAATGTGGGAAGGATTGGCTGCTGACGACCAACCACTTCATTCCAACCACTGAGTGCACCGAGAACACGGCGCAAAACGCCAGGACAGGAAGCGAGTTCCGGCCCGCAGATCATGGGATTGACGCAGATGGAAAACAAGTGGGGCCGACGCCCTCGTTGGCCCTTCCTCTCGCCCGGTGCCACTGGCTGCCGGCCCGCCCGTGCTCGATCCTCACGCAGACTCGCAGAGATCGCCAAGGCAAGCGTACCCTGTTCAGGAGGCTTATACCACCCGAGAAAAAGAGCTGCATCCCGAATGGCATTAAGTTAACGGAATTGCTCTAAGTCTTTTTACTCCAAACACTTACATCGCTTGCGCAATAGGAGGCCTCCTGGCATGATGTTGTTGGCCAACGACATCACGAAAGGAGGCCATGGATGGTCACCATTCTACCCGCACTGCGGCAGGTCAGGGAAGACCTGGTCAAGATTCTGGATCGGGGCACCATCGAACGGCTCTGCGAGCGACTCGGATACCGTTGGCGGGATCGTCAACTGGACCCTTGGACTACGCTGCACCTGTTTATCCTGCAGGTGCTGAACAACAACACGGCCATGGCTCACCTGCCCCATTTGAGCGGCGAACCGTTCACGGCCTCGGCCTACTGCCAAGCCCGGCAACGACTGCCGCAGGAGATGTTCACCCGGTTGGTCGACCGGTTCAGCCGGCAACTCAACCCTTCTGGCGAGGCCCCGCTCTGGAAGGGCCATCGAGTCTGGTTGGAGGACGGCTCGGGTTTCTCCATGCCCGACACGCCTGAACTCCAGGCCTGCTTCGGCCAACCGGGCAACCAGAAGCCCGGCTGCGGTTTTCCGGTGGCTCACCTGCTGGCCCTCTTCGATGCCCAGGCCGGGTTCCTGCGCGACGCCATGGTGTTTCCTCTGCGAACCCAGGACTTCGCTCACGCCGCCGAATTGCATCCCAAACTGACCGCCGGCGACGTTCTGGTCGGTGACCGAGGATTCTGCTCATATGCTCATTTGGCCCTGATTTCACAGGCCCATCTGCATGGGGTCTTCCGTATCCATCAGAAGAGAATCGTCGAGTTCAACCCCCATCGTCCTTACGCGAACAAGACCCAGAGCAAGGGCCGTTCGAAATCCCGCTGGGTCAAAAGCCTGGGCCACTGCGATCAACTCGTGGAATGGCCCAAGCCCGCCAGCCGACCGAGGTGGATGACCGCCAAACAGTTTGCCCAGTTGCCCGACAAGATCCTCGTCCGGGAGCTCAAGTGGCGGGTCCGCGAGTCCAACCATCGCGTCCGAGAGGTCATCCTGGTGACCACACTCCTGGATCCAGTGAAATACCCGGCCAGCGAAATCGCCAGACTCTACCGCCTGCGATGGCAAGTTGAGATTCACCATCCATACTGCCTCCTTTGTCGCCATTCTTATCATGGGCCTGACTTCGGCTTGGGTTTTGTCAGTTCGGCCTCCCGTGGTTGACCGCCCCAAGTTCGAACACACTGACGCAGGCGGCGGAGACGACCCAGTTCATCGGCATCTGCCAGTACAATCCACTTCCCCCGAGCGCCCAGCAGTTGCCGTGCGTTGACCCATCCGCGGCGAATCCAACTATACAGGGTCGCCTGTGGAACCTGCAATTCGCGAACCAGATCGATGAACCACCACTCGCCTTCATTGAGACGGGGGCCGGCTCGGGGAACGGGGCGAGGGATCATTCGCCCTTGTCTCATCAGCAGATGCCGCACGATGTCCTTGTTGAACTTGAGGCGTCGTCTGGCGGGGTGCCAGCCCTCGCCGTTCAGTCGCTTTGCGATCTGACCCGTGGTGAGGCCAGCATCGCGAAGCTCGAACATCCGATCGATCAAACGTGAGTAATCCCGTAGCTGGTCGTAGCGTGCGATCGGACGCTCCAATTCGTGGTGGCTGATGAACCCCCCAGTCCAGTGGATCGCCATGTCCACGAGTTGGCTGTCTTGTGGGGCAGCCACCACGACTCTTTCGACCAAACAGCGAACGATCGTCTTTCGATCCAGGGGTGTCGTCAGTGGCGAGTTCCAGAGCGCCGGAATGTCACTGGCCAGCGCCCGGACGGCATCGCGATCCTCGTCGTCCAATCCAGGAGCTTGTTCCTGCCGGAACCGCTCGTAGGCCTCTTCGACTTCCCGCTGTTCCAGCAAGGCCTGCTCCCATCGTCGCTCGAGTTCACGGGCGACCAGGCGGTTCTCCGGTTCCACAACCTGATACTGGCGAGCTGCTCGCTGGGCGTCGTAGCGGGCGCGTTCCACGCGGTGTTCCCAATGTCGGACGATCTTACCGCGCTCTCGCTCGATGTCTGCGGCTGCCGTCAGACTCAGCTCCAAAGCCGCCGGCTCCAATACTCTGAGGATCTGGCGGCTCACGCATTCCTCAAGCACATGACCCGCCAGGCTCTGGCACGAGGGCGCGCCGTGATCAATCCGATCTCGCTGGCACAGATAACGCAATGCGCCGGCTCGTCCGCGATATGCTACCAGCATCCGTTGACCGCACTGCCCGCACACTACCAAACCGGCCAGCAAGGAAGGGCCTTCACGAGGAGCTCCCCACGCATCTGATCGGGCACGGTTCTGTTGCAGCCGATTCCGGTTCGCGATGAAACGATCCCACGTAATGTACGCGGGGAAGCGATCTTTGATCAGCACCGCGCAATGCTCAGGAGGGACGGCAACTCGCCCGGTAGCGGGTCGTCCTGGCAGCTTCCGTCGGGGATCGGTGCGGCGGCGACCCCAAGAGTACGCACCTGCATAGATGGGGTGCTTCAGGATGCTTGCCAGTGTCTGGCGGTTGGGCCGACGCCATTGCAGCCGACCACGCTCCTCACCCTTGTGGGGACGAATTCCGACGCGCACGTCGTGCCGAGCAATGTACATTAACACGCTGTGGATTGAACCCAGTTCGTCAAACTTGTCAAATACCAGCCGGACTACTCCCTGCACTTGTTCATCTGGGTCCAGCTCCAGTGATCCTGAAGGACCTCGGATGTAACCCATGGGGGCATGGTTGAACAGTTCGCCGCGCCTCGCCTTGTTCATCCGCCCTTGGTCCATCCGTTGCCGCAGGATGTGTAGCTCTGCCTCACTCAATGTACCCTTCAGTCCCAGCAGCAGCCGATCGTTGTAGTCCAACGGGTCGTACAATCCCTCCTGATCACCCAACAGCGTGCCGAAGACGGCGCACAGCTCCAGAAGATGATGCCAGTCTTTGCAGGACCGTGCCAAACGGCTCATCTCGATACCCAGAACGAGTCCAACGTGGTCCAGAGCGACCTCTGACAGGAGTTGCTGGAACCCCAGTCGTCCCTCTACTGACGAACCGCTGCGCCCCAGATCCTGGTCGATCACTAACACCCGATCCTTGGACCAACCCCACTCGACCGCCAGTCGCTGCAAGTTGTACTGGAGTGCGGTCGATTCCCTGTGCTCCAGCACCTGCTGTGGGCTTGACTGCCGAATGTAAACGACAGCCAGTCGTTCACGGTGGCGAGCCTTGATCTTCGCCGGCCCGACCGCAAGCGATGTTGATGCAGGAGCAGCAGTCGCACCCGGAACATCGGCAGGACAGATGCTGCCCCGTGGTTGCTCAATCGTGATCATGCGCCACCTCCTGTCCGAGAGGGGGCTTGCGTAACCGTTGAGCCACCATTCGACTCAGTGCTGCCAGGATCTTCTCCCGGCGGCAGGGTGACAGCACGCTCCACAGGTGTTTGAGTGGGAGAGTCTGCCCCGGTGCTACGGGGCGCGGGGGGGGACTGGGTCATCCTTGACTGGCGGCATAAGTCTCCTCCTGAGACGGCCTCCCGACGCTTCTGGCACCACCGTGCCAGTTCCAGCAGCGCCGATATCGACACCATACCCGACTGAGCATCCTTGTGGAAAGCTGCGTCTTGGGGTGTAGTGTGCCTGGTACACCGAGGTAGATCTGCGCGACCTCAAGATCACTCTCGGCCTGGACGTTCTCAAGGGACGCAGCGTCGACGTGGTGATGAAAGAGGTACAGGTATTCGTGCTGGTCTACAATCTCGTCCGGCTGGTGATGCTCAAGGCCGCCCGACGACAGCGAGTCAAACCCCACCGCCTCAGCTTCATCGATGCCCTCCGTTGGCTGCAGCCTCCCAAACCCCAGCAGATCTTCGCCGACCTCATCGTCAATCCCCACAGGCCCAACCGCCTTGAACCTCGATGCATCAAACGCCACATGAAAGAGTATGACCTGATGACACGACCTCGCCATGAAATGCGCAAACGCTTGAAAAAACGGCTAGATGCGGCTTAACTTAATGCCATTCGGGACGTAGCTAGTTTTATCAGGTTGTATGGTACTCATATACCCTTCATAGTATTTCAGGCGCTCCGCGAACTCCACGGTTGACACGAGGGTTCAGCGGTCAGCGATCAGCACTCGACATTCAACGGTCAGCGAGGAGGCCTCAGCAGCCAGAGGGGCGGTGTCTTGACCGCAGCGGGCGCAAAGGGACGCGGAGGCGGAGGGGGATCATCGGTCCTGTTTTTGTGCGTCTTGTGCCTGCACGTCGGTCTGGCCGAGTCGTTCAGTCGCGATTTCGACGGGAACCTGTCTCAGAATGAGGGGTTCGATTACGCCTGGGAGATGTTGATACGGGGATTGCGCCAGGCAACCTGCGAGAGGCGGATGTGACTGAGGCATGTCACTGAATCGCCTCGAGGCCGTGGAAGGATCAGTCTTCCGGGCGGTCCCCCGGCGGTGACATCTTCACCAAGCGAGGCATGAACCGGGCCACTGGACGAACGAGCGACTCCTGGGCGGCCATGACCTTATCGATGTCCTTGTAGACCCAGGGTGCCTCATCGAGGCTGGCGGAGAGCAGGGTGACTCCCTTCTCCTTCAGGTAATGTTTGACC
>JAGNEZ010000135.1 GCA_018003015.1 Phycisphaerae bacterium
CCTCCACGCCGAGCCCGTAAGCGCGGGCGCCCCGAGAGGTACACACAAACCGATCGCTCGTTCGGAAGTACGAGCCGATCACCCCACCTCACCGCGGATGGGCAGGCTGTCGCACCCCCGGCTGGCCACGCGAGATACGGGTATGCACCTGAAATCGTCCCTCAAATGAAAGATAATCGGGTCCGGTCCGCCTATAATAAGGCAAGAGAACGTGAACCAAATCGCCGACTGGGCGTACAAGAGAACAGAGCGATTCGGTTGATGATCTCCCTGGCCTCTTCCCTTTCCCACAGGGATGTCCGCATCTTGGCCGAGATGCGGACATCCCGTTTTTGTAGGTGCAACCGCCTGCATGCCCTGGGGCTGATCGAGGAGACGCGCCGCGCGGCAGGCTCCAACTGCTGGCGATGATCCAGAAACACACTTCGATCGGGGCGAAGGGCCCGCGGGCGGTCCGCAGCCATCGCAGGATCCCCGAGGTAACTCCCCCAGCCGGATCCTACGACAGGCCGCTTGTTCGCCCATGCGGTGGACAGTATTCTCTCCGCCCATGTCCGTCTCGGTTCTGAAATCGGCCCGAATCATCAGCGCCCTCACCCTGGTCTCGCGCATTCTCGGGCTCGGGCGCGATATGCTCTTCGCCTACGTCTTCGGGGCCGGCTGGGTCATGTCCGCCTTCACCGTCGGATTCCAGGTCCCCAACCTGTTCCGCCGGCTGTTCGGGGAAGGGGCCCTGTCCGCCTCCAGCATTCCGGTCCTGACCGATCAGCTCCATCGCGGTGGACGCGAAGCCGTCGACCGGTTGAGCGGCAGGGTGATGGGACTGCTCCTCGTCGTTCTCGTGGCATTGACCCTGGTCGGCGAACTGGTCGTCCTGGCGCTGTGGCCCCTCGTGGAACCCACCGACCGCAATCTGCTGACACTCAGCCTCACCGCCGTCATGCTGCCCTACATGGTTTTCATCTGCGCCTCGGCCATCCTCGGCGGCATCCAGAACATCTTCGGCCAATTCGCGGTACCCGCGGCCAATCCGATCTTGCTGAACGTGTTCGAAATCGTCGCCATGCTGGTGACCGTCCGGGTCTTTGCCAGGAACAACCTGGTACCCCAGGCCTACGTTTTGGGCATCGTTGTCCTGTTCACCGGCGTGGTTCAACTCACCTGGCAATGGACCGCGCTGCGCCGCACCGGGCTGCGCCTGCCGCTGACCATCGATACGCACGATGAATGCGTGCGGACCATCGCCCGAACCATGGTCCCAATGACCATCGGCCTGAGCGCCATCCAGATCAATGCTTTTCTGGACAGCCTGATCGCGTACGCCTTCGTCACCTCGCACGTCGGCGGCCCGGCCGTACTTGGCTATGCCCAGCGGCTCTACCAGTTCCCACTCGGGGTCTTCGCTATCGCCCTGGCCACCGCGATTTTCCCGGCCATGACCCGGCATGCGGCCGTAAACGATCTGCCCGGACTCTCCAACACCCTGGCCCGGGGCTTACGCATCGTCATGTTCGAGGGGCTGCCCTGCACGGTGGGCCTCATTCTCATCCGCGAGCCGCTGGTCCAGGTGCTCTTCCAACGTGGCCAGTTCAGCGCCGTGGACACGGTCCGGGTGGCGAACACGGTGATCACCTTCGCCGCCGGCATCTGGGCCTTCGGGGCAAACCAGATCGCGGTCCGGGCCTATTACGCCATCAAGGACCCGATGACGCCGCTGCGTATCGCCGGGGGCATGGTCGCCGCCAACCTGGCCCTCAACCTGATTCTGGTGTTTCCCCTGGAGGAGCCGGGAATCGGTTTGGCAACCACCATCTGCGCGGTGATTCAGGATGGTCTGCTGATCTGGTTCCTGAGCAAGCGCTTGCCGCACATTCCCTGGCGAGAAATCCTGGCATCCACCGGGCGGTCCGCGGCGGCCACAGTGGTCATGGCCTTGGCGGTGCTCAGCGTGAACCGGCTCTTGAGCGACTGGCAGGCTTACGCCCATTCCTCGCTGCTGAAGGTGGCGTTTCTGACCCTCACCGGACTACTGGCCTTCCTGGCCGGCGCCCGATTGGTCCGCTGCCCCGAGCTTGATGAGGTACTCCACCGACATTAGCTATTTCACAGGCGGCGGACGGCGATCCTCACCCCATTCAATTGACTCGTCCGCCGCGCTCGGTATCTTGGCGGCCGTGAGGTTGGCGCCCCGGGAGCATTCGGGACTGTCACGGAGACCGCGATGAAGAGCATCTACATTGTGGAGAAGACGCTGCCCTTGGCCTGGGAGAAGGCCGTGCTGGCCTGTTACGCCGATGGCGACCGCTACCCGACGCAGTATGACAAGCCCGGCGACCCCAACAGCCGCGACGTGATCGCCTTGATTCACGTCACCGAGCCGCTTTCGGACCCGCGCATTCACCGGGCGTTTCCCGGCGGGCTGGAAGACCTCGAGAAATACCGGGCGGAGGTCCTCTACGGCGTCCACGACCATTGGATCGCCCCTCAGGAGGGCAAGTGGGAATACACCTATCACGAGCGGTTGTTCGCGTACGATGTGCCCGGGCTACCCGAGCGGATTGACCAGATCGCCGGATGCGTCAACCTCCTCAAGACGTGCGGCTTCACCCGCCGAGCCCAGGCGGTGACCTGGAAAGCCTGGGCCGACCTCGGCATCCACGACCCCGCCTGCCTGCAACGCATGTTCTTCCGGGTTCAGGACGGACGGCTCAATATGCACGTCCACATGCGCAGCAACGACGCTTTCAAGGCCGCGTTCATGAACATGTACGCCTTCGTCGAGCTCCAGGCCGAAGTCGCCCGCCAGGTCGGCGTCCCGATCGGCGAGTACTGCCACATCGTGGACTCGTTTCATATCTACGGCAGTTACTTCCAGGAGTTCGAGGGCTTCCTCAAGATGGTCGAAGCCCGTTCACCTGAACAGCGGGTCTGGCCCTGGTCACACGGGCTGTCCATGTTCATCGAAGGCTGCAACACGCTCCTGGCCGAGGAGGACATGCCCGAGCCGAAGAAACGGCTCGTTCGCCAACGCCTGGCAGAGCTGCAGCGGGCAGGCTGATCTTCCCTGGTCGAGCCGTCACCGCCTAGCCCGCTTCGCGCCGGGCGTAGCGTGTGGCCTGGTGAATCCACTCCAGACGGGACAGCGGAATCAGGCCATAGTTGTAGATGTTGACCGACCGGACCCCCAGCTCGACGGCTCGCTTCACGGCGGCGACAAGCAGGTCCGGTCCACTGCACGGCGGTGTGCACGCGCTGAGGCCCAGTTCCACCCGCTCGGGGCTACCACCCTCCTCGACCGCAGCCTGGACCAGCTTGTTGAGCACCTCCAGATCGGCATCGTAAAAGATCGGCAGCAGGGCATCGCAGTGCGGGGCAATCGCGGCGAAGTCGGCGGCCGACCAGAATCGGTCTCCGCTCCGGTGCATCACCAGCCGGGAACGGCACGACGTCTTGAGCAGCTTGATCAGCGAGGTGATCTGGCCACACCGCCAGGCCGCGAAGTCCTCCAGAAGCGGTTCCGCGTCCACCAGTTCCTCGATGCCCTGCCCGATCGGCTCGTCGCCGATCAGCACCCGGCCCAGGTATCCCTCGACCAGGGCCACAATTCTGGCGGCGTCGAGCCCGTCGCGGGAGCAGCCTTGCCGACACGATTCGCACAGGCATAGGCCGCGCAGCCAGTCGCCCGCCAATCCGAAATCGACGCCCATCTTGTCGTGGAAATGGGTGTGAAGGTCGGCTGGAAACGTGGCCCGCTCCAGTTCGATGGTCTCGAACGGGTAGTTGTGGGTCAGGTCCTCGATCATCCCGCGGAGATACTCGCGGACGTCCAGGTTGACCGGGCACAGCCAGTTGGGACTCAGCTGGCCGAAAGCGCCCTTCACCGCGCAGCCCGGATACCGTCCGACCACGACTGAACCGTGCGTGCCCACCAGCCAGCCCCGAAGGCTCATCCCTCGTTTGACGCACGCCTCCCCAACTGCGGCAAGCGGGTTCCCCTTCCGGAGCCAATCCGCGGGAACCGGCCGCATCCGCGTCGACGCGTAGTGAGCCGCGTTGGGCTGAAACTGGGCCCCGCCAGCAGAGCGGAATCGCCGCGACTCAACCGGCCCGTGCGGCCGGAGCTGATCGGCACTGTGGTAGTTGACCGCAACCGAGATGCCCGTGGCCCCGGCCTCACCCTTGAGGCGGTCCAGAACGTCGCCGATCCCTTCATCGACCAGATCCCACAGGTAACACCACAGGTTGGTTCGGAACATGAGCTAAAACCGAAACAGAAACAAGAGCCATCGGCACGCGGCCATCAGCACTCGGCAACACCCGCATGGCCGATCGCCAACCGCTGACCACTACCCTCATCACTCATGGCTACTTCCCGATCTCCTTGGGCGGCTCCTCATAGCCCTTCCGACCCATGAAATGGAAGGTAAGTCGCTTGCCGAGTTCCACCGCCGGCTGATCGTAAGGATCGATGCCGTACAGCTTGCCCATGATGGGAATCACCGCTTCGTACAGGTAGAGGAACTGGCCCACGGTATGCTCGTTCACGCGCGGAAAATGAACGCTGAGCGACGGTCGCTGGCTGGCGAGCAAGGCGAGTTCGGTCGCGTTCTTCTCCGCATTGAGGAGCCCGCCAAGCGTCCCTTTCTCGCTGCGGCCGAGGTACTGCATGGCCTCGATGCCGTCGAAAGCCTTGGGAATGCGTGGATCGTTGGGGAAGCTGTCCACCTGCAAGAACGTGAAGACCTTGTCGTTGGGTCCTTCGCGATAGAGCTGAACCTGGGAATGCTGGTCGGTTGCCCCGAGGGCCTTGATCGGCGTCGGCCCGACGCACTTGCCGTCGTTGGGCCGGATCTTGCCCAGGCTCTCGGCGTAAAGCTGGCGGTACCAGTCGGCCAAATCCTTGAGCTGCTGGCTGTAGGACATCATGACGTGCATGGGTTTGCCGCGCTGCTCGTAAAGATAGTGAATCATGGCGATCCGGGCGGCGATGTT
>JAGNEZ010000136.1 GCA_018003015.1 Phycisphaerae bacterium
GCCATCGGCAGACTCCTTTCGCAAGAGACTCTCGCCGCTCCATACGGCATACTTGCGAAAGGTATACACGATGCCAATCGATCGCGCCAGACCTCCCAGCTTACCTATCTATGCGCGCTGGCCCTGTCCTCCCAACCGGCTTGGTTGTCCTCGTGGTTGCGCACGTCTACCACGCGGTAGACGTCGGTCCAGGTCTTGCCGCATCTGAGACAGCGGGTTTGACATTCGTACTCGTCCTCGAATTCCGCGAGCATCAGCCGATCGCAATCGAGCTCTTCATGCCCGCAGTACGGGCAGCGCGTCGCGCCGCCTTTCAGGTAGGCCGCCTTCTGGTCTTCGGTCATGTGAACCGCTCCTGTGTAAGGGTCTGGCTGACGCGCACGCGTGCGGAATCACCGTGTCAAGTCAGCCTGGGGTAAGCACACATCAGGGGTGAAGGTTGCTTCCGGGCGGGAATCGTGAAGGCGGGCTTCAGGCGTGAGCGGGGGAAGTGAGTCGTTGAGGGGTGTTCGGCGGCATCTTACACCAGCCGTCAAGCCGCTTGGCCAGCGCAGGTGCCCGCTGCTCAATGAGCTCGGCCAGCCTGCCCAGGAAGCTGTGGTAGTTCACGTCTTCGAGGTCCTCGAAGAGCTTGTTCACCTGGGCGGATCTCCATAGCGTTGGCAGGACCGTGTGCGGTCCCCACTCGTCGCACAGCGTCTGCGTGGCTAACCATTCATCATCGAGTGCCTCGCCATCGGCTTGCGCGTACGCCTGCCGGTAGATCTCGCGGGCAGTGGTGCCCAGTCTCCGAGCGGCGAAGCAGTCCGCCAGCAACATGATGCAGCCTTCTGACGTCTCGCCGGCCTCCCGCCAATAGCAAGGGCTGCCGTCAGCGCTCTGAACGAGGTGCTCGATGGGCGGGTTGTACTCCCAAACGTAATGCCAGCCCATGCCCAGCCGGTGCGGCTGGATACGGCGGCGGCGGGCCTGCGCCCCGGTGGTCTGGATTGTGGTCATGACTCTCTCCTTGCTGGCCGTTGAGAAAAGAACAGCCCCGCGCGGTCACGGCCTTAAACCGCACGCGAGGCTTTGTGAATGATCAACTCAGTTCTTGGGAAACACTGTGCTCAGATGTGACCAGATGAGCAGGAAGGGAGTGGGAAGGGAATCGGGGCGGGTGGGTCTTCGGCGCATTCGTCGAGGAAACGCATATGGTCATCCGAGTACTCGACCCGCCGGCCGAGCAGCTCAGCGCCATCAGCACCGACCATCATCGCGAAGCAGCAGTTGTCGATGGGAAAGCAACCGGACGCTTCGCCAGCCACGGTCACTTCCACGCAGCCGGAGCATTGCCGGATGCGGGTGATCTGTCCTTTACAGTAAGGCATGGTTACACCTCTCTTCTCGGGAACCGTTAACAAAAATGGCCGAGCGAGCCCCACACCGTGTAAGGCTCGACCCGGCCGAGAAATCGCTGTTGGTGTGCTATCAAGAACCGACTTGGTTCTTCAGGATAAGCATGACTGGTTGGTCAGGCTGCTGTCAGGCTGGCTGCGCCAGCTGGTGCCGCCCCGACGGGTTTTCCGCCACGCCTGGCTGTGAACTTTCGGTGGCAGTTCTTGCAGAACCACAGGGGTCGATCGCCCATTGTGGTGGTGCGGCGGACTCCTTTGCTTCTGACGGTACTTTGCCCACAATAAGGGCATTTGGGTTTGCGACCGCGTTTCTTCACGTGAATCACCTCCGCTCCGGTGAGGCCCCGGGACTACTTAAGCTTTGTGGTATTCGCCTGCTTCCACCCGTATGGGCCGCAAAGGACCGTAGGGGTGGTAGTCGTTGTCCGAGGCCACCGTGCGCGGATCGGGTTCCGTCTGATCCTCGTGGGTCGGGGCAGTCAGCAGGTACTCGTAGGCCTGCTGCAGCGCTGTGATGGCCTTGGGCAGGTCGTTGATGCTCAGGCTGTTGGTGCCTTGCCACTGGCCGGCTTTGTCGCGGTAGCGCACCTCGATCACCACCTTCCGCAGGGCGACCGGCTGGCCGTCCCGCTGGATCATGTTCACGAACACCGAGGCTCGCACCGCACCCATCTTGAACACTTTTTCTGGTTTGGACATGTTCCGCTGTTTCCTCCTATCGATTGGATTGACCTATTCGATACGATCGAAAAGACGATGCAGTTTAAAAACCTTTCGGCTCCGGAAAGCGAATAAGCGCCGCGGTCCGCCGCAGGCCCCGGGGGCCTGCAAACGAGCGAGGCCGCGAGCGCGGAGAAGTCGAGACCGGAGCCCAATGCCAAGGTCACGACGGAGTTGTGAAGAGAAGAGGTGTGCTCCGGTGGGTTCGGGGAGCGGGGCAAGTTTTCGGTTTGCTGCGGCAGGATGGAGCACAAAAAGGCGTGGGACGCAGAGCAGCGGCTATCGTGATGCCCGTTCTGTCGGCCAGCATGTGCGGAAAGAGGCGTTTCCGGGCGGAAACACCCTGCCGGCGATCAACGCGTGGTTGATCTTTGATGGGGCGTCGTCAGATCAAGACGAGAGCCCGTGATGAGTGGGTTGCATCAGCACGGCGAGCGCGCTGACCTTCGCGTGAAGATCGTTCGCAAGCCCTTCTGATGTGAACCCGTGCGTTTGATGTCGTCATCCGCACGTTACACCAGTATTTAAACCTATCGGTCGCGGGCACGCAGGCGCGTCTCACGGCTGGCGCGGCGCCTGCGGAGCAGAAGCAGAACGAACATCACGGCCAGCAACACCACGATGGTGAGGCTCAGAGCCACGCCCGGAAGCACAATCCAGTGCGACTGTGCTCGATGGAATCCAAACATGGCTAAAGCGGCGATGCAGAAAGCTGCGATCCAGTGTGACGCCGGGGAGAACAATGACATTAGCCGGATGACCTGGTAGATGATGGTGAACAAGAGGATGAAGGTCAGCGCGGCGCTGACGAGGACTGCCGGGTTCGCATCCGAGCCAAAGGTGTGACTCATCTCGTTATCCTCCAAATACACTTGGTCTTCGGAAGCCGTCTGCCCAATTGTTCTGGTCGAGAAACATTCCGCGGAAACGCTCAGATTGGCACTTGCGCGATGGCCTGCAGGGCGCTATCATCGATGACGAATCAGAAGGAGGCTTGCCATGCTCGAACGATGTCCGTGTTGTGGCGAGGCACTCAAGCCTCGCGCCAGGTACTGCGGGGAGTGCGGCCAGGAGGTCGTGTCACTGTCGTCAGTCAGCCAGTCGTCGGCCCTGATGAGAGTCGCTCCTCAGGTGGCCGCCGTGATGCCCTCGGTTGGCTTTGATGCCGAGCTTGCCGCCCAAGCCCAGCTCGAGATGCACACCCGCCTCAGCCCGCTCATGAACCAGGAGCGCCTGAAAGCCCTGGTGATGGCTATCGCCGCGCACGGCGGGACGGGTACGGTGGGATATTGGTCGGATTGTTGAGGTGCAAAATGCCCCAGATGATTGCGTTGGGCCAGCCGATCCATGTGAACTGCGCCCACTGCGGCCGCCACGCTTGGCACGTGGCGGTGCTTCCCGGCCGGCAGAAGCTATCGTGTCCGTGCTGTCGTCGCGTCACCGTGGTGGATTTCTTCACTGAACGCAACGCTGACGGCGAGCGCCAGTTCAAGATGGACGCTTGGCCGGGGTGACGCCGGACGCAGGTGGTCTAGTGGCTTGCGCGGCTCATCACTTGGGTACGCACCGAATACCCACTCGTGTCCGCTTGCTCGTGGTCAGGGGTCCTCACGGGCCTGGGGGTCCGGCAGCCATGCTGCGGCCAGGGCTTCACGTTGCTCGACAAGCGCGTCCGTGCCCATCTGCTCGACCAGCTCGAACATGGCCAGGAGGTACGCAACGCGGAGTTCGCTGGCCAGCGACCAGAGCTGCGCTCGATTCAAGGGGCCGTGGTCCATTATGAATTCGAGGTTCTGGGTCGGAGTCATTTGCGTGTAGTTCAGTACCGGAGACCGCGAGCGAAGCAAACCGACGTTTCCCTCATCACCTTGCCCGGCTACGCCGCCGGGCGGCATTGGGCCATAGTACGCCGATCTCCTTGGGCCGGGGCCTCAAGCGACTTGGGCCTCTCATCAACTGGATACCGCCATTCGGGTCCGATTCTGCGCGGGTTTCTGGTTTGCCCGCTGAAGCTCAACGCAGCCAAGAGAGCGAGGCGCGGCCCCCTACAAAAGCCGCGCCCCGCTGCAGTGTTGCCTCCTCCACACTTCCGTCACTCGTTCGGGCACACCAGCCTGAGTCAACCAGACCTTCATCCTCCGTGCCTCCGAGGTTGCCGAACAATCCTCGCCTTCATCAAGCCCATCCCCAGCAGCATGAGCGGCATCACCCCGACCCCGCCAACGCCACACACGCCAATACCGCAGCTGGGCGTAAACGTCGCCGTCACGGTCTTTTGTGTGTCCATGGTGATGGCAGCTGGATCATCCGTGCCGCTCAGGTCTCCACTCCAGCCGCCAAACTCCCAGCCAGTAGCCGGGACGGGCGTCAATTCCACTACTGTATTCATCTCGTACGTGCCGCCTGTGGGATTCATCGAGACCGTGCCATTTCCCTCCACGTTGATGGAGAGTCTGTGCAGATAACGAATGACCGACACAGAGACTGTGACACTGTCGCTGACTTTCTGCCCTGCGGCATCTGCTACGGTTAGTGTATAAGTCGTAGTCTGCGTGGGGCGTGCGGTCGGGTATTGCATGCTTGTCGCGCTCAAGCCACTGGCCGGTGACCAAGCATAGGTGTATGGGGGCACACCGCCTGATGCCGAGCCCGCCAATGCCGCGCTTTGCCCCGCGATGATAGTGTGGTCTGACCCTGCATCGGCAACCAAATGCGTGGGAGGGCTGAAGCTGGTCGAGGCAACACCGCTGTCGTTGTAGCCGCTCTTGAAGGCCTTGGCCTTTACGGTGGCCGAACCCGTAAGCGTGAAAGGGCCGTTGTACAGGGTGGAGCTACCGGTTGGATCGCTGCTGTCGGTCGTGTAGCGGATCATGG
>JAGNEZ010000137.1 GCA_018003015.1 Phycisphaerae bacterium
CTCGCGGAAGGTCCAATCTGCCCAAAGACTCCGGGCTCCCAAGAGCAAACATGGCCTTCCACGAGCACGATTCCAAACCCCCTCACTCGATTCGGGTCAACTTGTCCAGTCCGCGGGGTTCACTCCACAGTGCCGCACATCAGCTCCAGAACACCGCCCGAGATCCCTTCTGACTCGTCTAGGAAGAATGCCACGTCCAGATCGGTCTTGACGAACTTGTCGTAGACATCAGCCAATAAGGAATAGTCAAACGCTGGCATCAGAATGACCCCATCGTGATTCGGGCGCGCACTGAACGGCAGGCGTCAGGGGCGCCGGCGCCAGCCGGCCTCCGGTGCACGCCTTGGTTCGCCCTTTACGTCTTTTCCTGACTGTGATCGCGTACTCGATGGCGACGAACGCTGCTGTTTCAGGAGCACTCTGAGCACCTTGGGTGTCACCCGAAACGGTATGGCGCCAGCCGACACTTGATCCACCCCGCCGCAGGTGTACACGTCGAGATCCGGGCAGTAGAAGAGCCAGCATCCGGTCGATCCTGTGTGTCCGACGACTTGAGGGACCGGAGAGAAGGGCGTGAGCCAGCGGGGCAGGCCGAATCGCATCATGCCCACGCCATACTCGATCGGCCAGCCGGGAAGCCGCGGCGTGGTAGGGTCGAATCCGAAGGCGTTCCAGTGTTCGTGCATGCGCCTTGAAGTCCCCGGGTCGTTGAATGCAGATCCGCTCAAGAGCGCCCGCAGAAACGCCAGCTGGTCAGTGACGGTGCTGAAAAGATCGCCGAAGGACTCCAGTATGCGGGGAGCGTTGAGGATCCCATCTCCCGCCCAGAGTGCTGCCGGCATGTGCGTGGGCTCCAATGGCTGTCCCCCGGGAGCCCATGTGTGCAAGAGCTTGAGCGGCTCCAGTAGTTCCATCCTTACCGCTTCGTGCCATCGGCACCCCAGCACCGTCTCGACGACAGCCATGAGCAGCCTGAAGTTCGTGTCGGAGTAGCGGACACGAACACGGTTGTCAGCATCAAGAACTTGGGGTGGGAAGTGCGGCGTCAGTTCATCGCGTACGATATGCGCGACCTCAGTCAGCGCGACATCGCGATCTCGTTGGGAGAAGAGCCGGTCGATGAAGGGCGGCCCGTTCTTCGGCTTGTCCTCCAGGTAGTCCGCCAGGCCGGAAGCGTGAGACAACAAGTGACGGACGGTGATATTGCGGGTACGATCGACGCCATCAAGCACATGCAGGCGATCGGCTATTCCTGGGGGGACGTATGTTACGAATGACTCGTTGAGGCGGACAAGGCCGCGTTCAGCAAGCCGCAGGACGACGGTCGCGACATACAGTTTGGTGATGCTGGCGATGAAGTAGGGGGTCTCGGGCGTCATTGGCCGATCGGTGTCGTCGGCCGCCCCGTCGGCAGCGAACCAGCTGATGCTACGGTCCCCGTTTTCCACGGCGATAACCGCATGCTGGATGCCTTTCTTGTCCAGCAGTGTGTCGAGTACTGACTGAAGATAAGAAATCATGTAGCCGTTCCATCATGTGCTGTGGAGAAGTTTCATTCCATCGACGCCCACAGCCCCCTTGCGGGGAACGCGGCAAATGAGCGGCGGCCCGGCGCTTGCCACTGCAAGCGACGTGACGCGAGCACCGTCCGCTCGAGCCAGTTGTTCGGCGGCTGGTCTTCGCAAGCAGCGACTCCCACATCACTTCTCGTCAAGCCTGAGGAACCTCATTGCGTTGTTGTAAAAGATGTCCCGCTTCCCCTCTTCCGTGAGGAAAGCCGCTGATTCGATCCCTTCAACGGCCATCCCGATGGCCTCAGGCCACACCATCTGGTCTGACCCAAAGAGCAGCCGCTTCCCGAAGCCGGCCTGGATGAGTTCCCGCAGGTAGCTGTGGAATTCTTCCCGGGGAATGATCCAATCGATCGTGGCGAGATCGACATAAACCTGTGGATACACCGACAGGATTGCCTTCGTTTCCTGAAGGTACGGCCAGCCGCCGTGCATCAGGTAGATGCGCAGCCGTGGATGGCGGATGAGCACTTCCTCAACGAGGACTGGGTTGCCAAGCGACACACGGAAGTTCGGGCAGCAGGGCTCGTATGGCGTTCTCTCGGGGCCAACCCCCGTGTGGATCCCTACGGGTATGTCCATCTCCTCCGCGAGAGCGTAATACGGCTCCAGGCGAGCGTCGTTCGGCGCCATACCTCTCATCTGCAGAATCAACTCGCCCAAAACGTGCACGCGACCTGCCCGCATTTCGGCGCGGAGTCCGTCGAGGTCAGGTAGGGGGCTGGTCTCGTCCACCCATGCACCGACAATGATCCTGTCCGGAGCGACCTCGCGCCATTCGCTGACCGTTTCGGGTGGCCCGCTGGCCATAGCCTTCACGATGTTGTACCGCTCGAGCTCCGCCAAAGTCATGTCGCGCAGGTCGGCCGTCGTTCTCGCAGCAGACGGTTGCCCGGTGACGACATTCACTGCGGGTGCTGCTCTCTCGTCCAGCGGGTAGGCATGAAGATGCATGTCGATGATGGGTGGTCTGGCGCTGTCAGCACCCGTCTGGGCCGCTGCGGCGGTCAGGCAAAGCGCAGCGGTCGCAAGACAGAATACCAGTGCGGTCTGCTTTTGCACGACATCCTCCTTTGAACTCGCTCATTGCCCGCCGAACGCGACGCACCAGCAGCGGGGGGCGCCAGCTCGGCGCTGCCCGCTTCCCCCGAGCAGTCCGCGCCCGCCGACTGCTGCATGCGCTTGTTGCACCTCATCCATGTGTGACCCTCGCCTCGCGTAGCCAGTGACTCTGCTCATCATCAACGGCTCCGTGGGCGTACCGGTGCCGGGAGAGCCGGCCTCCTCGAGGGCTTCAAGGGTGTCCATTCCCTCGACCACCTGGCCGAATACGGTATGCCTACCATCCAGGTAACGGAGAGGAACGAAAGTGATGAAGAACTGGCTCCCATTCGTGTTGGGCCCGTGATTTGCCATCGACAGGCGTCCCCGCCTATCGTGAGTGAGGACTTCGTTGAACTCGTCATCGAACTCGTATCCGGGACCGCCAGTTCCGTTTCCGGAGGGATCCCCTCCCTGAGCCAAGAAACTGGGGATCACGCGATGAAAGGTCAACCCGTCATAGAAGCCCAGTCTGGCGAGGTAGAGGAAGTTCGTCACGGCCATCGGTGTGACATCAGGCATCAGCCGAATCAGAATCGGCCCCTTGCTGGTGTACATCTGGACATAGTAGTCGTGGGACAGGTTGAAGGCCACGAGATGCGGTTTGGGCAGATGCATCCTCCAGTCAGGGTCGTCCTTGTCAATCTGGGCAGCGGCAATCATGCGATCGATCTGCCTGATTGCAGCATCGGAACCGTATGGGTTGGTGACTCCGTCGGAACAACCCGCAGCGGGCAGAAGCAGGCATAGGAGGACGATGCCCACACTCAGAAGACTGTTCGAGTTGAGCACCATGCCCTCCGTGAGGCGTAACGATGCGGCTCACCCGCGGCCGCACGCGATCTTCCGGCGGCCGTCGCGTGCAGCCGCGTGTTATGCCGCCGGTAGCACGCCAAGTTGTCGCAGCATTCCAAGTGAGTCCATCTGTTCCCACTCCTCGGCAACTCTGCCCTCGGAGACCCGATACATGTTCATTCCGCTCACGTGGACGCGACGGCCAGTCGGAGGGATGCCGTGGAAGGGCCCACCATGCGTGACGGTCCCGCGCCAGCGAACAGCGACCAGTTCGGCTTGAGCTACCAGTTCCAGGACCTCCACCCGCCAATCCGGGAAGGCCAATCGTGTGGTCCTGAGAAACTGGGACATGCCGGCGCGCTCTATTGGAGGCTGCCCTCCGAGTTGGAAAGTGAAAGACGGCGCTGTCAGCTCCTCAAGAGCCTGCAGGTCGCCCCTGTTCCACACTTTGTCAATGTACTCCCTCACGATGTCCGCTCGATCGCCAGCGTTCATGTTCCCTCTCCGTTGGACACCCCCAGTTCTGACGGCCTAACGCTCCAAATGAGCGGCGGGTGGACCTGGCGCGGCTCTGGCCCGGCAGAGCCGCGTCGGGGCCGCCCGCCGCCGGACGGCCAGAGTCGTGCCAGGGCCAACCGTCCGCTCGATTTGTTTGTTAGCCACTGCCCTACTTGAAGAGACTCTTTGCACGCCCCCACGAAACCACACGCGTCGGCGTAGATCCACAGCCGACTGGCAAAGCGCCGATCAGTCCGCAATCGGTATCAGCACCTGGTGCGCAGGGCGAATCGCGCTCGAGCCTGAAGTCCCCGGCCTCGCCGTCACAGAAGAGCGGATCTGCGGAGAGGTTCCCATTCACCCCATATTGAGGCGCGATGTCACCGCCCCAATCCCCACCCGCATTTCCGAAGAGATCGGCGCAAGCAAGCGTGGCATTGCCAGAGACCGCCGAGCCGATAGACGAGAAAGCGATGATGGTGTGCTCAATGGTGACGGCACCAATTCCGCAGTCGATGCCGGCGGCGCCGCCGGCGGCACTATTGAAGGCGATCGTGCAGTTGGAGAAGACGACCGTCGCCCGCCAGCAATCGACCGCGCCACCTCTTCCCGTGACCGAATTGCCGTACATTAGGCAGTGCGATACCGTGCCGACAAAACCGCCGTCAAGAACCATCGCACTGTGCGTCGTCAAGTAAGTGGGACACTTTGGGGCTCCCGAATAAGAGACACTTCCCGGAACACTGCGGGCCGAATGATCTCCTCCTCTCTCTCCGGCAGGGCCCGGTTCTGACGGCGCCGACGGC
>JAGNEZ010000138.1 GCA_018003015.1 Phycisphaerae bacterium
AGTGTCTGTGCGAATTTCGCGGCAAGGCCCGTTTTCCACCACGGAGCGCCCTGTGTGGCAGCGGCAAACGGAGCAAGGCGGAGTTTGCCGATGGCTTCGACGGCATGCGTATCACCATCGGCAAGCCTGCGCTTGCCGCTGCCACACGGCTGCCAGGATATTTTCACAGACACTCGCTCGGCGTGTCTGTCAGGATTTCAGGGCAGCATTCCCTTGCCGGCGCAGACCGCCAAGGGTGGCAGCCTCAAAGCTTGTCCTGAGCGAAGCCGAACGGATCCGCAGGACTTGGGGATGGATCGCCTCGCAGAGGCCTTTCCGTACGGATGCGCCACTCCCATTCGCCATCCCCAAAGCTCCGTTGCACTACGCTTTGAGGCTGCCACCCACATGCCACGATATTTTCACACACACCCCGGACAAGCGGCGGCAGGATTGCTTTCGCCGGGCGAACCTCTACAATGGCCTCGGACTCTGATTCCGGATGTGTTTCCGGCTTCCATGTATAGAGAAGACCCATGACCCTGAAGAACCCTCACGCGTTTTCTGCCAGCCATATCACGATCTCTCTGTGGGGCATGCTGCTGTGGAGCCTTTGCGTCTGTTCGGGCAGCGCGCCGAGCATCAGCGACGCATGGGTGGCCACGGATGCCCTGGGCCGCAGACTGCCGAGCCATGCGGAGGCGGGCGATCCCCGGCCGGGGCGAACCGTCGCGATATTCTACTGGACCTGGCACGTCGACGGCAAGACCGACCTGGGACCGGCGAACGTCAACGAGATCATCACACGGCATCCCGATGCGATCAACGACTTCAACCATCCCGTCTGGAAAGAGGTCGGGCACATCGTGGGATACCACTGGAACGAACCGCTGTTCGGCTACTATCGCGGCACCGACGCGTGGGTCTACCGCAAGCACGCCGAGATGCTGGCCGACGCAGGCGTGGACGTCGTGGTTTTCGACTGCACGAACGGGACGTTCACGTGGAAGGAGGCCTACGACGTGCTCGGGGAGGTCTGGAGCAAGGCCCGGCGGGACGGCGTACGAACGCCGCAGTTCGCTTTCCTGTGTCCGTTCGCGCCGCACGACGACAGCCGTGTCAACATCACAAAAATCTACGAGGACATCTACAAGCCGGGACGCTTCAAAGACCTGTGGTTCTACTGGAAGGGCAAACCGCTGCTGATGGGCTACCCGGACAACCTGCCCGAGCCGATCCGCTCGTTCTTCACGTTCCGGCCCGGACAGCCCGACTACCGCAGGGGGCCATCCCGACCCGACCATTGGGGTTGGCTGGAGGTCTGTCCCCAGCACGGCTATGTCGAGACCACACCGGGGAAGTTCGAGCAGGTGACGGTGGGCGTCGCGCAGAACGCCACCGACGTGCTGGCGCCGGCGGCGATGAACGACCCCAAAGGCTCGCACGGACGCAGCTATACCAAGGCCCATGGTTTCAATGCCGATCCGGAAGCGGCCGGTCGCGGCCTGAACTTCCAGGAGCAGTGGGACTATGCGCTGAAGATCGATCCCGAGCTGGTCTTCGTGACCGGCTGGAACGAGTGGATCGCGGGTCGCTACAAGGAGTGGCAAGGCACGGAGAACGCCTTCCCCGATGAGTTCAACAACGAATACAGTCGTGACATCGAGCCGATGAAGGGCGGCTTCGCCGACAACTATTACTACCAACTCGTTGGGAACATCCGGAGGTACAAGGGCGTGCAAATCCCTGCCCCGCCGTCGCCGCCGCTCGCGATCGACGTCGACGGACGCTTCGAGTCGTGGGCCGAGGTGCAGCCGGAGTTTCGACACCACAAGGGCAGCACGATGCACCGAAACCACCGTGGCTATGGCAAGACATTCTATGAGAATGACTCGGGCCGCAACGACTTTATCGTCGCCAAGGTGACGCGAGACGCAGAGAACCTGTACTTCTACGTCGAGACCGCCGGGCCTGTCACAGAGCCGGCCGGAGACGGCTGGATGACGCTGTGGGTCGACATCGACCGCAACAAGAGCACCGGATGGGAGGGTTACGATTTCGCGGTCAATCACAAGAGGCCCGACGGAAACGAAGCAGCTTTGGAGCGAAGCGAGCGCGGATGGAACTGGTCCGAGATCGGCCAAGTCGCGTTCCGGGTCCAGGGCAGCCGATTGGAGATGCGTGTACCAAGAACACTCGTCGGCCTGGAGGCAAACGCTCCGCTCGACTTCGAGTTCAAGTGGACCGACAACGTGCCTGCCTCTGGCGACATCCTGGACTTCTACCTCTACGGCGACGTCGCTCCCAGCGGCCGGTTCAATTACCGCTACCACGCTCCGTAGGTCGGTGGCGTGCGATGCACACCCCGCAGACTCGACAAGGTCGATTCGGCTTGAAGGAGCCTTGGGGCAGGCGTATACTGGCGGCCGAATTTCAGGACTGATGGTGTCGAAGCACGCCCACGGGAAACATATGAGAGATTTCAGCAAGACAAGACGGATCGTCATCAAGATCGGCACGCACACGCTGACTAAAGATACCGGGATCGATGCGGCGTATTTCCGGCGAGTCGCCTCGCAGGTCACTTCGCTGCTCCAGGCCGGTCGGCAGGTGGTCATCGTCACCTCCGGCGCCATCGGCATGGGGGCCGGCCAACTGGCGCTTTCCACCAGGCCCAAGGACATGAAGATGCGTCAGGCCTGCGCCGCCATCGGCCAACCCTTGCTGATGCAGGAGTACCGCAAGGCCTTCCTCCGGCACGGTGTCACGGTTGGCCAGGTCCTGTTGACAGCCGAGGTGTTGAGCAACCGCAAGACCTACCTGAACCTGCGCAACGCGATCGAGACGCTTCTGAGTCTGAACATCGTCCCGGTCCTCAACGAGAACGACAGCATCAGCACCGCCGAGATCGGCACGGCGTTCGGCGACAACGACCGGCTCAGCGCCCTGGTCGCCAGCAAGATCGACGCGGACCTGCTGATCATGCTGACCGACATCGACGCGCTATACGACAAGAACCCGAACGATCACGCCGACGCCAGGCCAATCTCCTCGGTCTTCGAGATTACCGAGGAGATCGCACGCAACGCTGGCGGCTCCGGCAGCCGGCACGCCACCGGCGGGATGAAGACCAAGATCGAGGCAGCGCGAATCGCTTCGCAGGCGGGCTGCCGCATGGTCCTGGCCAACGGTCGAGCCAGAGACGTGATCGGCCGGATCGTGGCGGGCGAGGAGATCGGTACGATCTTCCTGCCCAAACGCAAGCTCAGCAATCGAGCGCGGTGGATCATCAACAGCCGTCCGGCCGGAACAGTGCGCATCGACGACGGCGCGATGAAGGCGCTGCGGAATCACAAGAGCCTGCTGCCCTCCGGCGTCGTCGCGGTCGAAGGCAACTTTCAGGCCGGCGACGTCGTTCTGCTCAACGGCGCCGCCAAGGCGGTCACGAGCCTCGGCAGCGCACAGCTCAGGACGCTGGCCGGCAAACACAGCACCGAGATCAAGGCCCTGCTGGGCCCCGGCCACCGCGACGTCGTCGCCATTCCCGAAGACATCGTCTTCATCGATAATTGATGATTGATTATTGACGAGTGCGCTACGCGTTCAGGGCCTTGTTCATCCGGGCGATGGTGTCGTCGACCTGCTCGGTACTCAGCATCCCGACCGTGATGGCGTCGACCAGCTCATTCTCGAAGACGAACCGCAGCGAGGCGTCTTTCTGCTCGGGACGGGTCAGCGCACCGGCTCCAAAAATCTTCATCCCGATGATCACTTTGCCGTTGGCCCTGGCCTGCTTGAGGACGGGCACCACCTCCTCGACCGACGCATCCATGGCGGCCTCGCGGCCCGTGTTGTTGATCCGCGCCAGGATCACGTCCGTCCAGGGATGTGTGGCGGCGACCTTCAGGGCGCCGAGGTCGTGGCACGAAACCCCCACCGCCCGGACCGCGCCTTTGGCCTTCAGCTCGTCCAATTCGTCACAGACTCGCTTGTGTTCCTCGGGCCACCGGCCGTTTCGCATGCAGTGCATCAGACAGATGTCGATCACATCGGTATCCAGTTCCCGTCGGAAGCGGTCGATCTCGGGCTTGGCGCCGCCGGAGAAGGCGTTCCAGTACTGCGTCTCGGGCCAGATTTTGCTCAGAAAGGTGATCTTGTCGCGCGACCGGCCGTTCAGTGCGTGACGCACATAGGGGTGCGAACCGTACAGGTCGGCCATGTCCAGGAACGTGATGCCCCGGTCGAGGCTATGGTGAATCAGCTTGTCGAACTCCTTCTCGCCCAGCCGCGTGTGGGCCGAGGAGCGGCCGGTGCCGTTGTAGCCGGTGCCCTGGGCGAGGCGCGAGACCTTGATACCCGTCTTGCCCAGCGTCACGATATCGGTCGCGGTCCGCCGGCCCATGGCGGCTGCCGCAACGCCCGGCGAGAGCCATTCCGGGCGCACCGCCAACGCTCCTGCCCCGGCCAGCGCTGCGCCGGGGAGACGCCCGCGAC
>JAGNEZ010000139.1 GCA_018003015.1 Phycisphaerae bacterium
CAAGGCGTCTTCACCCTCACCTGCAACGCCAATACCTGGGCCCGGCAAAGGCTCCTCGGCCTGCTGCAGGCGATGAAGACCGCCCAACACGCCGCTTGAGGCGGGCGGATTATGCAACGTTGGGGTATACTACGGTGACAGCTTCAAGGTTGAGTGTCCCACCGGTTCAGGCAGGATGATGAACCTCTTCGAGGTTGCCAAGCAGATTTCGAACCGGCTCACCCGCATCTTCCTTCGTGATGAGTGCGGCAGGAGGCCGGTCTATGGCGGAACGGAGAAGTTCCTGGCCGATCCTCACTGGCGAGACCACATCCTCTTCTATGAGTACTTCCACGGAGACAACGGCGCGGGCTTAGGCGCGCGTCACCAGACAGGCTGGACGGAATTGGTGACGAAACTGATCCAGCTCTTTGAGCTGCTAGATCCAAAACAGGCGCTTGCCGTCGGGAGCGGTGCGGCCTTCGTTCGCGGGAAGTCGGACTCGATAGCGGAGACGGTGGGCGTCGGCCGGGATGAGCGGGTAGCGGCGAAGTGAGCCCCAGGGACCGGCGTGCCGTAGTGAGCGCGGGGGTCCAGTTGGTGGTGACCATCGACTCCGATGGGAGAGAGATCATCATCGGCGGTGGCCGCTATGTGGCCTTCGACCTGAACGGCTCGCGCGGGGCAGAGATCGCGTTCATCGTCGAGGAAGACTACCACGGACTTGGAGTCGCTGGGTCCCTTCTGAGACACCTGACCCGCATCGCACGAGAGAAGGGCGTCAGCAGGTTCGACGCGGAAGTGCTTACGACAAACAGGGCCATGCTCTCCGTCTTCCGACGGAGCAGGCTCCCGATGACGGAAACACAAGCCGAGGACGTCATTCACGTGACGTTGTTCCTCGCTGACAAGACGTAGCTATCGAGAGGTCAAGACCGATGATGACACATCCGCAACTCGTCGAGTTCCTCAGGCAGCGGGTCGGTCTCTGCATGCATTTCTCCGACGACCGACTTGATCGACTGGTCAAGGAATCGCGAGTCGTTTCGTACGAGCCTGACGAGGCCGTCGTTGAGTTCGGCGAGGACGCCGCTTTCCTTGGCGTTCTGATCGAGGGCGATCTGGCGGTCTCCGTCCTCGGCGACGGCGGCCAGCGTCAGGTCATTGGGCGGTTCAAAAGCGGCGACACGTTCGGCGAGATGGCCTTGATGAGCGGCGACAAGACCATGGCCGACTTCATCGCCGAGACGCGCAAAGGACAGCTACGGTGTCGGGTACTTCCTGGCGAACCTCAGCAACGACCTGCCAGCTGTGCTTAGAGCGTCCGACGAGCAGGGGGTCGAAGCCTACGACAACATCGGGGTCACGCCGTGGCTGCACGTCAGTCCCGATTTGCAGGTGATCGTTCGCCCCGGCGGCGGTTTCCAGGATCGAGAGACGCCCTTGGTATGTGGCCTGAGAATGCACATGACTTTCTAGCGGAGGAAACGTCGATGACGAATCAGATGGCTACCAGGAAGACATCGTTACACGCGTGTGTTGGGATCCCGGTACGCATGCTCGGAAGCTGCGGGGCTGAAGTCCCGATCGCCTTGGCCTTGCTGGCCGCCGGTTGCAGCCAACAAATGCCGGACCGGACGGAACGGATGACTCGCGGTTACGTCTACTACCTGGATGGCGCAGGCGAAGAAAGCTCCCGGTGTGGGCGGGACGGGTTACGCTCGCGTGTGTCTTGGCGGGCATGGTCGGCTGGGGGGTAATGGCCCTGTACTACTCCAATCTGCCCCTCAGGCTCCGGCCTGTCGCAACTGTGTTGTTTGGGATCGGTTCCGTGGCAATCCCGTAACGTGTACAACCGCGGCACCGAGGCGTGCTGGTCTTCTTTGGAGTATTCGCGCAGCTCGGATCCGCCGGCCTGCCCGCGCCGCTGTAGCACCACTGGAAGATGCCGAAATCGGATTGGTCGACGTCGTTGTCGCGGTCGAGATCCTTGTTCTCGCAGCCGGGGGCCAGACTCACGGTCGGACCGCAGAAGCACGCCTGGAACAAGTTGAGGTCGTCGGCGTCCACATCGCCGTCGTGGTCGAAATCACCGGAAATAGCCGGTATGAACTCGTACGCCCCCATGTCCACCACGTAAGGGTAACCCGGCGGGTCAGGCGCGCCTGTATCAGGGGCATCCGGGTCGTTCAGGAAACGCGGATGACCATCCAGGTCGAACGGCGTTCGCTCGGCCGTGTCGCCATCGCCGTCCAGGTCAAGCGCATCCGCCGGCACGTACGTGTTCGCGGCCGCGTCGATGCAGGGCGAGCCGGGCTGAAGACGCAGGTCGCCGTGATCGTCGTCGGTCGTGCCCCACTCGCCGTCCGGGCCGGCGGCAGGGGCTCGCACGAACAATGGATCGGCGTCGATGTTGGGGAACCTGAGCCCGCGGCCCATCACCATGCAATAGGAGGGGTTGAAGCTTGCCCAATTGGAGAAGTAGATTGTGTCAACCTCCCAGAGAATGGAGTTATGCACATAGTAGTCCGCATAGGCAGTGTTAGCCGCCAGGCTCCGTCCCTCGACGGCTGCGTTGCCCGCGAAGGTGCAGTTGTACGCGAACAAATCGCAAGGAGCCTGCGAGACGTCCCACGATGTAACTCCGCCGCCGTAGAGGCCCGCAACGTTCCCGACGAACGTGCAATTCGTCAAGGACGCACTCTGTGAGAAATAAACCCCTCCGCCGTAGGTGGCAGAGTTCCGGACAAATTCACAGTTGGTCAGCGTCGCTGCCCCGTTCAAGAAAACCCCGCCGCCCCAGGATGCCGAGTTCTCGCGGAACACGCAGTTCACGAGGGCGACGGAACCTGCTTCCATGTACACTCCCCCGCCGAAGCCCCCTGATCGCAGTGAGTTCCCGATAAACCTGCAATTCGCAAACACCGTCGTCGGACTATCCCGTGTGGTGGAGATGCACACTCCGCCGCCTGCAATCAGTGCGACGTTCCCGTTGAAAACGCAGTTGGTCACCGTCGCAGAAGACCAGATGGCCATTCCGCCTCCGGCCCCCCCCCCAGCCGCCCGTCATCGTGAAGCCGTCCACGCCCGCCACGGGGGTCTCGCCGGTATGGAACCAGAAGGCCCTCCCGGAGCCCGCGCAGTCGATGGTGCAGGTCGCCGCGCCGTTGGCCGCTTTGACCGTGATCAGCCTTCCTGCGAAGTCGAGGTCCTTGTTCCCAGGACCGGCGTAAGTGCCATCCGCCACCAGCACCGTGTCACCGCTCGTCGCTACGTTGATTCCTTCCTGGATCGCATCGAACGGATGCCCGGCGGTGCCGTCCTCCAGCGGGTCGCTGACAAGCGGATTGCCCGGGCCGGGATCGTTCGCCGCATTGTCGTCGACGTAGATCACGCCGCCCTGCACCACGGCACCGGCACAACCCAACGCCGCGGCGACTGCTCGGAGAATGCGCCTGGTTCTTCGCATAGTCCGTTCCTCCGGTCAACGCCCGCAGAGTCGAATCCCCGGGTCGCGGTCTTTGGGTTGGCCGCCCTCCGCTTACAGGAAAACACGTTGCCCGGACATGGGGGCGAAGGGCCGAGTGTGTCTGAGCGGTTTGCGTGGCGAAACGCCCCGATCGGAGGCCTTGGACATGGTCTGTCGGGGCGAGCCCACCGAGCGCTGATGGCGTGCCTCGGCTTGGGGGCGTGGTCTCGTCAAGCCACGCGCCGCCCTCCATGATGGCGTTGATACTATCGCGCCCGGCCCTTCGAGTCAATAAATTGCCGCGGCTTGTATTGGCGGGTGAAGCTAGTACTACAACGCTAAGGATTCGGCCATCGGCAAGGCTTTATTTCGGCCAAGTATATGCCAATCCTGTGTAAACGACGCAGTGTTCGCTTGCGGTGCGAGCATCGGGCTGCCGCATTGCGGGC
>JAGNEZ010000140.1 GCA_018003015.1 Phycisphaerae bacterium
GCGGAAGGTGTTCCACGCCATCTGCTACGATCCCCTTACGTCGGCCGTCCTCAGCCTTGAAGAGATCAAAGCGATGGTGTCCGAGATGTTCGAGGCCAACCGCGACTGGCTGCCGCAGTTCAAGGGGTTGGAGAGCTAGAAGGCTTCCGCAATCGTTCGCTGTGCGGCCAGGCGTCCGGGCCTGGCCGCACAGCGCCGTTTCACTGGCGTCACCGGGTTGATCGGCCGTGAGATGGCTCACGGCTGCGGGGTTCTCCGGGGACATTTGTCCCCTGTGCGTCGTGCCGGCGAAGTGCCGCGAGAGTCGGGCGTTGAGGTGTGGAAGCAAGGATCGACCCGGAGATGTTCTCCGGGTTGCCGTCTCCAGTCGAATCCGACGTCCGTCGAGGATGCCTGTCTGAGGCGCACGCGCCTGTCGGGACATTCTGCAGTTCAACTCCTGCAAGATCAGGTACAATGCTCTCCAAAGCAATGGATTATCCTCTCAAGCTAATCGAGACGGAAGAGGGCTTTGCGGTGTGCTGCCCCGCGCTGCCCGGCTGCTGGTCCCAGGGACGTACCGAAGCGGAGGCGCTCGAGAACATCCGCGACGCCATCGCCGAGTATCTGGCCGCTCGCGCCGAGCTTCGGGAAGGTGAGCAGATGCGGTATGTAACGGTAGGCTGAGCATTGCCCCGCCTTCCCGGGATCAGCCATCAGAGGGCAATCCGTGCCTTCCGCAAGGCAGGGTTCCACGTGGTGAGTCAGGGGAAGCAAATCATTCTGGCGAAGGAAGGCCTGATGCTGAGTATCCCGCGGGGCAACCCCATTGATGCCGTCACGATGGGCGGGATTATCACCGACGCCGGCATGTCCGTCGAGCAGTTCAAGAAGCTGCTGTAGCCACAGGTTGCCCCGTATTGGTAGTTCGCCACCGGGACCGGAAGCGCAGCCCTCCATCCCAGCGCAACTGGGCGGTGGGCTGAGGTGTGCTGAATAACGGGAAGCAGAGGCGTAGCGATGGAATGGATTGTCCTGAAAAGAGGGCGTGACGTTGATGAGGACATGGCCGCGGACGTTGACTTTGTGTCGCTGCTGAAGGCGCGTGACATCCACTATGTGTCTCTCGCGATCCCGGGCCTCAATGTTGTCAGCGCCTGTGTCGAATTTGCCGGCGGTTTCGATGTTGGACGACGGAACGACTTGATGCTTCGCGTGCACCGCGCCAAAGAAACGGGAACACTGTATCCGCAAGCGAACATCACGCTTCTGCCATCGCCCACAGCGAGCTACGGCGGTCTCGACCATTCCATCTGTGAATCGGCGTGCAATAATGACCCATCTGAGGGCATGATCGGCGTCGAAAACTGACCCACCTCAGCTAACGCTCCGATCTCTCTGGTATGACCTGGAGAGAGGAGTACTCTGAAGGGAGATGCTGATTGTGGAGACGATACGGAAGATTCGCTGTGCGTACCAGCGAGATGGGAAATCGATCCGTCAGATTGCGCGTGACTTGCGCTTGTCGCGCAACACGGTGAAGAAGGTGCTTCGTGGGGAGGCGACTGAGTTCACCTATTCCCGGGCGACGCAGCCTCTGCCTAAGCTTGGTCCGTATGAGGATTCGCTGCTCGGGATGCTTTCCTCGGACGCAGACAAGCCCCGTCGCGAGAGGCGGACGGCGATGGGGCTCTTCGCGCAGTTGCAGCGAGAGGGCTATGAGGGGGGCTATGACAGCGTTCGCCGCTACGTAAAGAAGTGGCGGGAGTGCACATCCCAGGCTGCTGTTGGCGCCTACATCCCGCAGTCATTCGAGCCAGGCGAGGCGTACCAGTTCGACTGGAGTCATGAGTTCGTCGATCTGGGCGGTGCTGTGGTCAAGGTCAAGGTGGCGCACTTTCGGCTGTGCTACAGCCGGATGCCTTTTTGCGTGGCGTATCATCGCGAATCTCTGGAGATGGTGCTCGACGCGCACATCAGAGCGTTCGAGTTCTTCGGCGGCAGTTGCCGCCGCGGTATCTACGACAACCTCAAGACCGTTGTGACCAAGGTTCTGCTTGGCAAGGATCGTCTATTCAACCCTCGCTTCTGCCAGGTTGCCTCTCATTATCTGGTGGAGCCCGTCGCCTGCACGCCGGCCGCCGGTTGGGAGAAAGGTCAGGTCGAGAACCAGGTAAGCTTTATGCGGGGCCGGGTCTTCGTGCCTCGTGTGAAATGCGCCGGCCTTTCGGAGTTGAACAGGTATCTGGCCGACCGGTGCCGGACACTGGCGGCTGGTCATCGGCATCCCGAGATGAAGGACCGCACGGTCGCCGAGGTGTTCGCCGAGGAGCAGAGCCGACTGGTGCTGGTCGGCACAGCCTTTGACGGCTTCAAGGAGACTGCTGTTCGTGTATCGAGCACATCGCTGGTGAGCTATGACAGCAATCGCTACAGCGTCGATTCCTCGGCGGTTGGCCGGACGGTGATGCTTCGTGCTTATGCTGACCGTGTGAGAGTAGTGAACGACGGGGTGATTATCGCGGAGCACCCGCGCTTGTTCGGCCGTCACGGGGTAAGCTACGATCCGTGGCACTATGTGTCGGTTCTGGAGCGCAAACCGGGAGCTTTGAGGAACGGAGCGCCGTTCAAGGACTGGGACTTGCCTGCGCCTCTTGCGGGGATGCGTGAGGCGCTTGGCACGAAGTCCGATGGCGACCGGCAGTTTGTCGGCATCCTCGGCACGATAGGCGCCTATGGGCTTGAAGCTGTCGCGGCTGCCTGTGCTGAGGCGCTTGCAGCGAAGACCCCGAGCCGTGATGTGGTCCTCAACATCCTCTCGCGAGTCGGCGATGATGACGAGCCAGCGTTCCCGGCCGCCGAGCATTTGCCGGCCCTTGCCAGGGAGCCTCTTGCGGACTGCGGCCGGTATGACGTTTTGCTCTCAGGAGGTGAGCGGCATGCTTAGGGACAGGCTCACTGAAGCGATGAATGAGCTTCACCTGCACGGCATGCGCTCTGTTCTCGACGAGATCCTGTCGGCAGGCATAAAGCAGCGCCATACCCCGGAGAGGCTGCTATTGGACCTTCTCGAGGCGGAGCGCGCCGAGCGCACCGCCCGCAGCATTCGATACAGGCTGGGGATAGCCAGGTTTCCAGTGGACAAGGACCTGGACAGCTTCGCGTTCGGCGCATCGCCTGTGAACGAGACTCAGGTGCGCTCGCTGTATGCCGGCAGCTTCCTTTCGAATGGCAACAACATCCTGCTTGTCGGCGGCACCGGAACTGGCAAGACGCACCTGGCCATCGCCATCGCCAGACACCTGATAAAGCAGGGCCGGCGGGGCCGATACTTCAACGTCGTCGATCTCGTGAACTGCCTTGAAACTGAGAAGCTCTCAGGACGGGGAGGAAAGCTCGCCGACAGCCTGGTGCGGCTCGATCTGGTGGTGCTCGATGAACTGGGCTATCTGCCGTTCTCGAAAAGCGGCGGGCAACTCCTGTTTCATCTGATCTCCAAGCTCTACGAGCGCACGTCGCTTATCATCACGACCAACCTGACATTCGGCGAGTGGCCCCAGGTCTTCGGGGACTCCAAGATGACAACCGCACTGCTCGACCGGGTCACCCACCACTGCGAGATCATAGAAACAGGCAACGACAGCTGGAGGATAAAGACCAGAAACACAATGCCAGAATGACCCAGAGAGGCGGGTCAATATTCGACGCCGATGGTGGGTCAATATTCAGTGCCGGTTGACA
>JAGNEZ010000141.1 GCA_018003015.1 Phycisphaerae bacterium
CCACATGGCCAGCCCCCATCCGGACAGAAAGGAGCAGTCGTTGTCGTAGATCCTGGAATCGTTGACTCGGTCGATGATGATGCCGTTCTGGCCGTGCCCGGCCCGCACCCGGCGAATGGTTGCCCGATCGGAGGATTCGACGGCCAGCCCTGAGCCGTACTGCGAGATCCACTTCTCCTGGTCATTGTTGTGCGGGAAGAGCCAGTCGCTGCCGTCCTCGGCCTCGGGCGTCGAGAGCAAGTGCTTCTGATAGTTGCCCGACACGTCGATGTCTTCGACGGTCAGGCCGGGGCAGTTCACCGCGTAGATGCCCACCTTGTAGCCTTGAACCCTGAGGTTGCGAATGGTGATGTTGCTGCCGGTCACGACCACGCCCGTCCCGTTGAACTCATCGGGCTGCTGAGCCGGTTTGGCCCCATCGAGTGTGGCGCCCTGGAAATCCACAGTAATGTTGTCGCCCTTGACTCGCACCGCCCCCCTGCCGTCCCGGTCGATCAAGGAGTATACCCCCTTGGTGATGCTGGTATTCTGGCTGATCTCCATTCCCGGCTGGGTCAGCGACGTGCCCTGACATCCGGCATTCATCCAGAACAGAACCGCGCCGATCGTCGCCCACACGCATGAACGGGACATCACGTTCCTCCATCGCTCGATATCCGGTGTGACCTCGAGGCCGTTCGCCGCCTTCGGTGAAGCTGTGCCCCGCGCTGCTCAATAGAACAAGTACACCCACCAGTTCTTCATGGGCCTGCCGTCGTCGTCGATGCACTTGTTGTCCAGGCCAGGCATCGACTGGCACCAGTAGACGATCCACCGGCCCATGCAGTCCGGAGCCACCGCGCGGTATTGCTCGGTCATCTTGATGTTGAACTCGGTGAGCTTGTCCTTGCCCGCCGGACCGTTGCACAGGCGATAGTTCTCGATGGCGCACTCGACGGTGTTGGGGCTGTCCAGATCGTAGTGGAACCTCGCACCGGGGGGCCAGTGGTTGCTGCCGCAGAACACGTCAAACGGGGCGACGGAGTATTCCTTGCCCTTATACAGCATGGTGATCTTGTCTTTCGAAGGATAGGTCACCTTGCACTTCTCGCGATCGTAGGACATCTCATAGAGCGACTTGAACGGCAGCTTGTGCCGCTTGTCCCAATCGAGGCCTGCAAATTCCCGGAAGTACTTCGTGTGGTAAGCGATTGTGTCGTGATTGGCGTGCCCCTCCAGCAGGTGACCGAAGTTCTCCAGCTGGCAACCGACGCCCCGGTGCGGATTGAAGAAGTAGATGCGGAACGAGTGCCCCGTCCACGGCATGGTGTCGTCCTCGCCACCGTTGCCCGCCTTGCCGTATGTGCCAGCGATTGGCCGGCCGTTCTTGTCGTAGTACTGCTTGAGCTCGATGACCTCGAACGCCGGCCAGCCCTTCTCATGATCGTGAATACAGTAGAACCAGAGTTCATGCACGATTCCGGCCTGGATCAGCGCTTTGAGGTCCAGATATCGACCGGGCGTGGAGGGATCTTCGAAGCCATAGTACTTGGCGAACTCCTCGGTGTAGAGCCGGTTGTAGTCGCACCACATGTCGGCGGGCTTGCTCGGCAGCACCGGGAAGAGCGTGCTGGATGACTTGGCCATATCCGGCGCCGGCTTCTTGTCGCGGAGGTCGACGTACTTGATCACGCGGTAATCCAGAAAGGCCGGTGCTTTGGGATCCTGGTACCCGTGGTACCTGCTGCTCTCGGCCAAGGCTTTGATGAACTTCTCAGTCTGGTCCTTGATGGCCGGCATCTCGACATCGTTCGCGAAGTTCAGCACCAGGACGCGAGGCTGCATCTTGCGGATCCGGGTGTGGTTCTCAACCAACCACGGCTCCGAAGCTCGGAAACAGGTCTTGTTCGGCCAGATGGTGGAATCGTCGGGCAGGTCGGCCGGTCGGTTCACAAGCGAGGCCTTGGGGCGAGCCATTGGAGCCGAAGGGGCCTGTTCGGCGGCTGACGCGACACAAGACATCAGGAACAGGGTGGAGCCAATCGTCAGGACTCGGTACATCAACACGCCTCCCCGAGGGAATGAAGGATACAGGTCCGTCATAGGGTAGCGGTGGCGGCGGGATTGGCAAGCGAGAGAAAACCGCAAAGGTCCCGTGCCGGCGGCTCGCCCCCGGCCAACATCGTGTCGGCGACCTTCGGGGGCGTCAGATCCCGACGTCCTTTGAGAGCCGGCGTGCCCTGGGCGTCCGGGTGGCCATCTTGGCCGCCGGCCGGGGGTGAAGCACAGGTGAGAGGGCTTCGTTCGGTTCCCTGCCGAGCCGCCTTCCGGCATGTCGCCGGTGCAGTCCGGCCGTTTTGCCGGGCGTAAGCTGCTGCCCTTGGTACCTGACGAGGTCCGCGGGAATACGTCCGATAACCTTCTCACCCGTGCTCCTGTCCACAATCATGGAGGGAATTCTGAGATAGTGACGGATTTGAGTCCCTTTTTGATTGACGCACGGCCCCCGCGAGGCATATGATGGCTTCTGACGTTATCGGGACAGGGTGCCTCTGGGGTGCCCGGGGAAAGAGAGCTGCCCACGTCCGCTGTGTCGTCTGGACCTGTTGGTCAGCCTCGAACATGTTTGTTGCGGTACCGCACCTGCGGGCATCTTGGGGCTTGAGCCACACGCGGGGCGTCTGGTTGGCCCAGATGCTCATGGTCAGGGGAATTGCCCGGTCTCGATCGACGTCGGATGAGGAAGCGAGGGGCAGCAGAGGCGTTGCCCAGGAACACGAACCCATGAAAGGAGATTGGAAATGAGAGCACTGGTCAGTTCCGTCGTTCTGTGCCTCTTGGTGGGCCTGCCTGCCATGGGCGGCACGCTGGTGAGTGTCCCTCTGGATCAGCAAATCGATCTGGGCAGTGGACCGGCGATCAACGTGCCTCCGGGGCTTGATGGCAGCCTGAGTTTCCTCTCAGACGAAACGCCCGGCTACTGCCGCAACAGCATCAAAGGTGGCGGCTGGTACTACGGTCCCTACATCGATTTCCGCCTGCTGGGGCTCGGCGACATCGACTTCACCACACCGGGAGCGACGATGGAGATCGACGTTCGCTATTTCCAGGGTGGCGACAACCCGACTCCTTACGGTGATGCCCCGGTCTTCTTCCGGGCCTACACGTACACGGCCGCCGGGGCTTACGTGGGGAATCGAGACTATGGCATTTTCTATGGCCCGTCAGGGGAGAGTTTCTTCCCCACGTGGACGCACAAGTCCGTTCCCTTGAACGACAAGGCCGCCTGGATGTACACCGACAGTGACCCGGACACCAATCCATTCGATCCGACCAAGGTCGCCCGGATTCGGTTCTACGGCACCGACTGGCAAGGGAAAGGGCAGGACTTCGTGGACTTCAAGAACTTCGCGATCACGCCTGAGCCCGCGACGCTGGCCCTGCTCGGCCTGGGCGGCCTGGCGCTGGTTCGCCGTCGACGTTGATCACCGTGTTCCGAGTCGCTTGCGGAAAGCCGATCGCCGCCCGGAGCAGGTTGTCTCGAGAGCTCCGTCGGCGGCGATCGGCCGGCCGCTTCTCGTAGTGACAGGGTATGCAGCAGTTCTCCGGGGGGGGGGGCGCGGGGTACTGCGCCCCGTTCCCCCCGTAGATGACCGAGCTCGCTTCCTTTTCGGCGAACGAGGGTGGCAGGCAGGCAGCGATCGAGC
>JAGNEZ010000142.1 GCA_018003015.1 Phycisphaerae bacterium
AGCCAGGCCTTAAATCCCCATAGCTACTGACCAGCCGTTCAACGAAGTTTTTCCGCCGGCGGGGACAACCGCTCCAGCGAGCCGGGAGTCTGTCGCCCGCGGCGGAAAAACTCTATTCGTTTTGCGCGGTAAGTTTACCGCGCAATTTCAGGAGGTTGTTTGCGCATGGCTTGTTTGGCTTCAGCAAGGCTGAAAGTCGAGGAGCATTGCGGATACAACTGCCGACGAACACAAGGGTTGGCGGCGTTCCGCGTGAAAGGCAAAATGGGTTCGTTTTGTCAATACGCCTTTCAGCGGTCAGCGATCACGGTCAGCTATCAGCTCAGACACAAGCGTACGAATTGTCAAAGAACCAGGAGGCGCAGCTCCTTGGCTTACAACACCACCTGTGCTCCGAAACCTCACATCCATACGGAACGCACGGTGAGTGCTCGCTATCCCCGCACCCGTTGATCTCGAAGAAATCAAAGAACGGGGCACCCGCCGCTAAATCATCCTCCAGATCCTCCGCCGACACACTGCTCACAGAGCAGTGGCACACGGTCAAAGTGCTCCGCACGAAGCCAAAGCGGTGTCGCAGCCACCGCACTCCACAGGCGCAGCCGCCGCACTCTATCGCGCCGAGCGGGAGCCAGTCAGGCGTTTGCGAGGCCATCGAGGATCTGGAAAAGCGGCCCACCAAGAAGCTCGAAGCCGTTGAACTAAACCTTCGGTAATCCTAGGAGTTTGCCTCTTCTAGCGGGGCGTCTCCGTAGTCGGGGGTCGATTCAGACCGGACATAAGCTCTCCTTTCCAGGGCCCCCTCGGTTGGGGGTCCATATCCACGTTTAGGAAAGGAGAGCATGATGACCGAGTTGAGACGCCGAATGATCGAGGACATGCAGCTTCACGGATATGCCGGCGGAACGCAAGCGGCCTATGTCCGGGCGGTGCGGCTTCTGGCGGAGCACTACCGCCGCTCGCCGGAGCGACTCACCGAGAATGAGATCCGCGGCTTCTTCATCCACCTGATCCGGCAGCGCCGTCTGACCCGGCCCACCCTCACCATGTATCGTGCCGGGATCCGGTTCTTCTACGAGACCACGCTTCGACGGCCATTGCCCGTGTTCGAACTCATTCGTCCCGAGAATCGCAGGAAGCTGCCGGTGGTGTTGAGCCAGCAAGAGGTCCAGCGGGTGCTGCACCTGATCCGCGACCCCAGGGATCGCATGTGTCTGATCATGATTTACTCCTGCGGGCTGCGTTTGCGCGAGGGCTCCCGGCTGCAAGTGGGGGATATTGACAGCAGCCGAATGGTCGTCCGTGTCCGCGACGGCAAGGGCGGCAAGGACCGTGACGTCCCCTTGCCCCAGCGGTCTTTGCAACTGTTGCGGGATTATTGGCGGCACGAGCGTCCCAGCCCCTGGCTCTTTCCGGACAAGAGCGAAGAGGATCGGCCTCTGCGCGGCCAGAAGGTCTATCACACGCTCAAGGCGGCCCTCCGAAACAGCAAGATCAACAAGCCGGCCAGCGTGCATACCTTGCGGCATTCCTACGCCACGCATCTATTGGAAGCCGGCGTGGACCTTCGCGTCATTCAGGAGGTCCTCGGCCACAAGAGCCCCAAGACGACCGCCATCTACACGCATCTGACCCCCAAGATCCTGGCGGGATTCGTCACCACCGTGAATAGACTCATGGCTGCGCTGTAGGCCCAGAGCAGCCATGCCGGAACTGGCGGAGGTCTTCGCCCGGTACGGGCCGGCCTACCTCGACAGGTACGGTCAGGCCATGCTCCCCAGCCATCGCCGTGCGATGCAGGACATCCTGCGCTGTCGCACCGAGGCGATGGGTGGGCAGGTTTTCTGCTGCAATCGCTGCGGACGCACTCACTATGTCTACCATTCCTGTCGCAATCGCAGTTGCCCGAAGTGCCACCACGAGCAGACCCAAGACTGGCTGGCCCAGCGACGCCAAGAGCTACTGCCAGTCGGTTACTTTCACCTCGTGTTCACCGTCCCCCAGGAGCTACACGCCTGCCTGCGCTCTCGGCAGACCGAACTGTACTCACTATTCATGCAGGCCGCCGCCCAAGCCACCCTCCGGCTCGCCGCCGATCGGCACTATGTTGGAGGGACGGTCGGCATCCTCTGCGTTCTGCACACCTGGGGACGGACCCTGAGCTATCATCCCCACCTTCACTGCCTGGTCACCGGCGGCGGATTCCATGAGCCCAGCCACCAATGGCGGCCAGCCCGGCCGAATTATCTCGTTCCGGTCAAAGCCCTGTCCCGAATGGTCCGGGACACGTTCAAGGACCTGCTGGGATCGAGGCTCAGTACGCTAAACATTCCCGCCTCCGTCTGGCGCCTGCCCTGGAACGTCAACTGCCAACCCGTGCGCGGCAGCACTGACAACGTGCTGAATTATCTAGGCCGGTACGTGCACCGTATCGCCATCACCAACAACCGGATCCTGGTCATCGACGACGGGCGGGTGACCTTCGAGTACCAGGAGACCTCCGACCAGCAGTGGAAAAGGATGACGCTGGAGGCCGAGGAGTTCACCCGCCGCTTCCTCCAACACGTCCTGCCCCAGGGCTTTCACAAGGTGCGCTACTACGGTCTGTGGGCTCCGAAACACCGTCCCCTGTTGCGTCGGCTCCAACTCCTGCTGGCGATCCCTCAAGATTCATGTCCCCGGTCAGACGCACCCGCGAGCAGACTGCTCGTAGCCCCGGAGGATCCCGAGCTCCGCTGGAAGTGTCCCTATTGCGGTGAGGGACGACTCGTGTTCGCCGGCCTGCTGCACCGCCGCGGAAGGGGGCCGCCATGATCCGCCCCCGCGCGCCTCACTACCCACCGCGTGTGCTTTCAACCGCTCAGGCCGACGGACCGCTACCCCTCTGCCACCCCTCACCCAGACCACCCCGATTACCATCCGTCAGACCCTGGTTCGCAGGCACCACATGCCCGGCCCTTACCATTCTTCCTGCCCTCCACCGTCCCGTTGGACCGGCGCCAAGCTCCGTCTCTGTTCTCCCAGCCTCAAGCCAGGCCTTAAATCCCCATAGCTACTGACCAGCCGTTCAACGAAGTTTTTCCGCCGGCGGGGACAACCGCTCCAGCGAGCCGGGAGTCTGTCGCCCGCGGCGGAAAAACTCTATTCGTTTTG
>JAGNEZ010000143.1 GCA_018003015.1 Phycisphaerae bacterium
AGACAACCGCCAGCCAGAGCGCTTCCGCAATCGACACCCCACCGTTGTCCCGCGACGAACTCGGCAAGCTGGCCTCGGACATGACCGCCAACTACGGTCGCATGTTCACCGGCGTGACCGACCTGGTCCCACGCTTCGAGACCCTCTGGGGCCAGATGGAAAAGCTCGCCGGGCGCGATCACATTTCAGTCGAGACTCTGGGCGGCATCCTGACTGTCGACGTGGCCGAGTGGGCCAAAAAGGGCTTCGGAGCGGTCTCAGCCCTCGGGCAGACCGGCACCGACCTGTTTGGAGAGATGATTCTAGACAGCTACGCCCGCACGCTGGACGCCGTGGCCGAGGAGGGCGTGGCGGGTTATCTCCGCAACCGGATGAAGCCGTTCCTGCAGGCGGCCGTCTCGCACTTCGACACCGAACGGCAAACCTGGACCGGCTCAATGGTCGAGAAACTCCTGGGTAGCACAGACAAGCCGATGAGCCCCGATCAGGCTGCCAGTTGAGAAATGACCTCGCCCCCGTGAGTCACAACGCGGCCGGCTCGCCCGCTTGCTTCCCGGCACGGCTCGAGCCGAACCTCAGGCCCCCTGAGAAGGCCAGTCCCCCGAAAAGACCTCGACCGCCGGTCCGGTCATGAACACGTGACCGTCGCTCTCCCGCCACTCGAGCAGCAGATCGCCGCCAGGCAGGTGAATGGTGACGTTCCGCCCGCTCCGCCCGGTCAGCACGCCGGCCACGCAGACCGCGGAGGCACCGGTGCCACAGGCGGCCGTTGCCCCGCTGCCACGCTCCCAGGTCAGCATGCGAAGCTCGGAGGGACCGATGACCTCGGCGAAGTGCACATTGGTCCGCTCCGGAAACAAGGGATGGGTCTCCAGCTTGCAACCCTCGATCTCCAACTCGCGCGGCCCGAACTCGGCCAGGGGCACGCCGAAAACCACCGCGTGCGGATTCCCCATCGAAACGCAGGTCATCAACGCCTTGCACCCAAAAACATCCATCGGGTAATCGGTCATCTGGCCGGGCTCGAGCTTCACCGGCAAATCACCCGGTTTGAGCCGCGGCGCATTCATGTCCACCCGGGCGGAGGTCATCTTGCCAGCGCGAATCTGAAGATCGATCGACAACACGCCGGCATCGGTCTCAACTCGCAGGGGATTGCGGGGCGACAAACCGTGGTCGTGCACGTACTTGGCCAGACAACGGATCCCATTCCCGCACATCTGCCCGCGCGAGCCGTCAACGTTGTACATCTCCATCCGGGCATCGGCAACCGCGGATGGATAGATCAGGATCAGCCCGTCGCTGCCCACACCGGTGTTGCGGTCGCTCATCGCCCGAGCCAACGCGCCCGGGTCGGCCACTTGTTCCCTGAAGCAGTCAACGTAGATATAGCAGTTCCCCAGGCCATGCAGCTTGGTAAAACGCATGGTACGGTTCTCAGTCCTCAGGACGCGCCGAGTTGCCTGGCACCGTCGGAGGTCATCATGTCGGGATAGGCCTTCTCTTCCTGCTCGTCCTGGAAGATGATCGTCGGCTTGATCAGCACCAGCAGAACAAACTCGTCCTTGACCCGCGATCGGTTGGTGAAGGCTCGTTTGAGAACCGGTATCTTGCTCAGTACCGGTACACCGGCCTCGACCTCTTCCTCGGCGGCAAGGGTCAGACCGCCCAGCAGCACGGTGCCCCCGTCCGGCACCTTCACGCCGGTAAGGATCTGGGTCAACTGCATCTCGGGAACCTCGAAGTAAGAGGCCAGAGCGCCACTCTGCGTGGGAATCCGCTTGAAGGTCGCATCGGTCACCTGGGGCTGAACGACCAGGGTCACATACTTCCGATCCGCGGAGACGAACGGCTTGACTGTGAACACGCGCCCCTTCGGAACCATGCTGATGTTCGGCTGTTGCCCCTGCGAGCCGGTGCTGTTGATGCCGCCGCTGGTGCCCGCGAAGCCGGGAGAAACCACGTAGTAGGCCAGGGTCTGAACCTGAATCGTCGCCTGACGGGCGTTGAAGCACACCAGCCGGGGAGCGTCCACACTCGATCCGCGCGAGTCCATCTGCGTGGCCTTGAGCAGAAAATCAACCTGCAGATTGTCCAGGAAGGTGCCAGCCATCGAAAAAGCCGGCTTCGCCGAATTCACCACACTCGACAGATTGCCCGGAACACTGGTCGTCGGGGGACCGGCAAGGCCGATGCTGTTGTTCAACAAGGGAATCGGCGTCGTGTGACGATCCCACCAGCTGTTGGACGAGCCGGTCGGCACCAAGGCCACGTTGTTGTAAGGCTGCACCAGGGCCGTCTGATCCATGGCCGTCCCCCCGACCGCCGCAACCGTGGGAGTGAAACCGAGTGCGGACATCTGACGAGGCATCACCAGCACCGCCCCAGTGAGCGGGTCGACGGCCGCACCCGCGGCGGTACCGGTCGTACCCGTGGTCCCCGTGGTTGAAGTGGTCAGAGCCGTGTCGAGCCCCGCCTGGCCCTGGTTGAGAATCATGTCCAGATCCACACCGATCTGCTCGAGGAAGTTGCTCCTCAGGCTCACAAACCGGGCCTCAACGGCGATCTGCACATCCTTGAACTTCCGCAACAACTTGAAGAGACGGATGACCTCGCGATGGGCCGAGGGCGTCTGGGTCATGATCATCCGGTCACCCTCGATGGTGATCCGACCCTTGCCCTCGAGATCCTCCGGGTTGATCGCCTGAGTGCTCCCACCGTCCCGTCCGCTCCCCGAATCCTGCGTATCCGCCTCCGACCAGGCACCTTTTACGTGCTTGATGATCAGATTCTTCAGGTCCTGCTCGCGCCTTCTGCGGCCACTCTCGGTACTGGCGTCATCATCGTCATCGTCACCCCCGGACGAGCTATTGCCGCCATAGCCGCCGCCACCATAGCCGCCGCCACCACCGTACCCGCCCCCCATGCCACCCATCATGCCGCCCATGCCGCCCATGCCACCCATCATGCCGCCCATGCCGCCCACGCCGCCCACCATGCCGCCCATGCCGCCCCGCCTGCAGACCATACCGCACATCATGC
>JAGNEZ010000144.1 GCA_018003015.1 Phycisphaerae bacterium
GCCATCGGCAGACTCCTTTCGCAAGAGACTCTCGCCGCTCCATACGGCATACTTGCGAAAGGTATACACGATGCCAATCGATCGCGCCAGACCTCCCAGCTTACCTATCTATGCGCGCTGGCCCTGATATTACCCCCGACCCGGAGCACTTTGGGATCCTCTACATCAAGGAGCGGTACGCTCGGGAGTTGCTTGATTTTCAGGACGCGTGCAACCAGATCGTCGGCCGGATGGTGCCCGGAGCGCGTACCGACGCAGACGCAATCCTCGAGCGGATTGACCGGGTGCTGGATCCCTACGGCGTTCTCGCCCTCACGCCGCGTGAGCGACAGGCCTCGAACCGCTTTCTGTCTGACGAGATCAAGGGTCTGGGCGTCTCGGCCGTGATCATGCCCGCCATCTTTCTGTTGGTTGCGGCCCTGGTGCTCAACGTGGTCATGAGCCGTCTGGCCGAGCGGCAGCGGACCATCATCGGTACGCTGAAGGCTCTGGGCTACGGTGATTGGCAGGTGCTCAGGCACTTTCTTGGCTTTGGGCTGGTCGTGGGCCTGCTTGGGGGGCTGGGAGGCATCGTTGTGGGTGTGGCCCTTGCCTGGGGCCTCGTCGAGATGTACAAGCTCTTCTACCAGTTTCCCAGTTTCCTCTTCGAGCTTTACCCGCGGTTGTTTCTGCTTGGAATGACCATCAGTGTCGCATGCGCGGTGGTGGGGACAGGCAAAGGCGTGTGGAAGATTCTCCGGCTGCATCCGGCTGAGGCCATGCGTCCCCGCCCGCCGGGGCGCGGCTCGGCCATGTTCCTGGAGCGGTTTCCTGCGATCTGGCGAAGGCTGGGCTTCCGCACGCACATTGCGCTGCGCAGCCTGGCCCGCAATCCCGGGCGGACGTTCACGGGGGTCATTTCCTGTGCCCTGGCGGCCTCCATCGTGCTCACGGCCCTGATCATGCGCGACTCGATCTGGTTCATGGTCGAGTTTCAGTTCGACTACGTCTCGCACAGTGACGTGGACATCGGGATGCGCGACGAGCGGTCGTTCGCAGCTGTTCGCGAGGCTGGGTTTTTGCCTGGCGTGGATTACGCGGAACCGTTGCTGGGGCTCGTCTGCGACGTTCGCCACGGCGCCAGGGCTCGCCGCATGTCGATAACAGGTCTCTCGCCCAGACACCGCTTGTTCACTCCCATGCAGCGAGATCTGAAGCCGATGGCAGTGCCTGACGACGGCCTGGTGGTATCGCGCAAGCTCGGGGAGATTTTGGCCGTTCGGGTGGGTGACCGGCTGGAGCTCACGCCCGTTCGTGGTCGGCGCGAGACGGTGGCGGTGCCGGTCCGGTCGGTGGTTGACTCGTTCCTGGGTCTGGAATGTTATGCGGATCTTGGTTATCTCAGCCGGCTGGTGGGTGAGGCCGAGGCGGTCAACTCGGTGCAGATGTTGGTGGACCCTTTGCGTCTTGACGATCTGTACGCCGCCCTGAAGCAGCTTCCCAATGCGCAGGGCGTGAGCGTCCGTGCGAACGCCAAAGCCAACATCCAGAAGACGCTGATTCGCTCCATCAGTTTTTCGCTCAGTGTTCTCGTCGGCTTTGCGGGCGTGATCGCGCTGGGGAGTATGCTCAATGCCTCACTTATTGAGATCGCCGACCGTACCCGCGACATCGCGAGCTTTCGAGTGCTGGGCTATGCCCCTGGCCCGATCGCCAGCATTTTCTTCCGGCAGTCGCTGGTGATTCTGTTGCTGGGCATGGGTCTGGCTCTGCCGATCTCGTATACCCTGGTGCACGTTTGGGCATCGGCCTACGACACGGAGCTGTTCCGCCTACCGATCGTGATCAGGCCGATGACGGTCGTGGCGTCCGGGGCGCTGATGTTCGCCTTTGTACTGGCGTCGCAGGCCATCGTCTACCGCCAGATCCGCACATTGGACTGGCTGGAGGGCATTAAGATCAAGGAGTGAGATGCCTATGAAACGCAAGGGGCTCCTCTTTCTCCCGGTTCTTCTGATTGTCGTGGTTTGGATCGTCTGGCAGCGGCGCCAGCCGGAAGCTGTCGTGGACGTGATTCGCGTGCAACCGGCCACGATACGCGCGTACGTGGAGGAGCAGGCGGTCACCAGCCTGCCTGACACCCAGCTCGTGGCCATGCCCATCGCCGGCTGGCTGGAGGGGATCGAGCTGCGTGAAGGCGACGCGGTCAAGAAGGACCGGATCGTAGCCCGTCTGGAAACGGCTGACCTTCAGGACCGTTCCCGCCAGGCCGAGCAGCGAATTGCGAGATTGGAGGCTGAGATCAAGAAGACGGTCGACAACCGGCTGGAGAACAACATGCTGGTCCAGGCCGACGCCATCGTGAAGGCCATGAATGAGACTGTGGAGGCCGCGAAGCGGACGATGGAGGCCTCTAATACTACAACGCTAAGAAAGCTCAAGAAACCTCATGCGACCAGCCGATGGGTAGTTCGAGTGGAACTCGAACACAGGAGGCCCTGGGCATGGACGCCGACACGATTCTCCGGATAAGGCCGGCA